>CAJXTM010000159.1 GCA_913061385.1 uncultured Rhodopirellula sp.
CACGTAAGGAGTCGTCGGCAGCGTCAGATGTGTATAAGAGACAGGGTATACACTTGGGTTTGAGTGTTACACCTCTGAAGCAGAATGCATCCTTGAACTATGCGCGAGCAAATGTCGAGGCAGTGGAACGGTGTTCGTGTTGCCGCTGGTTGTGCCGCAAGAGGAATCGTCCTAATAGAGTTGGTCAATGTTATGCTGCGTGTTTTAGTACTGGCTCATTTACTGATCTTGCCGACGTCTTTTTTGCAGTTCAGTAGTGTAGGACTCGCTGACGAATCGCAGGTGGCGATGAATCGTAAGCGAATCCAATTTAAGAGCTCTGCAGATGGTAGTGACCAGGAAGCCATGTTGATTGTTCCCGCCCTTGATGCAAAGTCTCATGAACCCGTCCCGTTGGTTGTCAGCCTCCATTCCTGGAGTGCTGATTTAGAGCAACGTAATGCGTTAGAGAAGTTGGTTCACAGTCGAGGGTGGATCTATCTGTTTCCAAATTTCCGAGGGTCTAATCGCACTCCGCAGGCATGTGCCTCAACTCTGGCTCAGCAGGACATTCTTGATTCGATTGCTTGGGTTGTCGGCCAACAGTCGGTTGACGAAGATCGGATCTACTTGGCCGGATCATCTGGCGGTGGCCATATGACAATGCTTATGACAGCAAGACATCCAGAGTTGTGGCGGGCAGCTAGCGCATGGGTAGGAATTAGTGACCTCGTGACATGGCACGCGCACCATCGCAATCAAAAGTATGGGAAAATGATTGAGCAATGTTGTGGCGGTGCCCCTGGTGCTTCACCGGAAGTAGATGCACAGTACAGGAATCGTAGTCCCATCACTTATTTTTCACAGGCACGTGATGTCGCGATTGATATCTCTGCTGGACTTAAAGATGGGCATGAGGGTAGCGTTCCTATCAGCCATTCAATCAATGCTTTTAACTTGATTGCCAAAGCCAGAGGTGATCGCCCCGTGACTAACGCCGAGCTCTCGCAATTGTCACGTCCAGGGAAATTGGAGCGAGCGAAACCAGGTGATGAAGGGTTTGATGCTACATTCAATCGAAAATACTTTCTGCGCAGACGCAGCGGAAATGCTCGGTTGACTATTTTTGATGGGGGGCATGAAGGCATTGCTACCGCAACTATCGCCTGGTTTGAAAAGCATCCCTGAGCCACTCTCTCGCTTGCGCTAACGGGATCATGACTCGAGTGCACGTGGTATTGCTTTAGCTTGTCTGGCAGTGCCTTCGGCGATCTCTTGGTGCAACAACAAGTCCTGCTGTTTGTCACAAGCTCGATCAAACTTGCCCAGTCCCGTAGGGCTTCGAGCAATGTATTTGCAAGCAAATCACGGTAAAAAAAGGCACATACTGAACTTGTGTTTAGTATCTGCCGCAGTTAGATTGTTTCGCGTCAGCAAGGTTTGTGAATTAGGAGGCGTGGAAATGTTAGTGTTATCAAGGAGAGAAGGCGAGTCGATCGAGTTTCGTGATTTGAACGTTTGTGTTCGGGTGATTCAGCTAAAAAAATCCAAGGTACAACTCGGTGTTGATGCGCCACGTTCGATTCAAGTGGATCGCAGTGAGCTCTTGGATCGCGGTGATGAAGTCAGGTATCGTAGCGATCAGCAGAATCTGGGTCGATTTGACGGTAAATCTGACCGGCGGAAAATCAAGACCAAGAGCAGTGAGTCCGAACAGCGTTTAATGGACGAACTCGCAAAGTTAGAAGTGGAGGTGATGACGCTTGCAGAGTTGGTCACTTCAAAGGACCAAGACTTAGCCCGACAAACCGCGTTGGTTTCGTTGGAGCGCTTGAAGGGCTTACGGAATATATTAAGAAGGGGGTCCACCGCATATGCAGGACCACAGTCAATCGCTGAATTCATCCAATCAAGACAGTATGAATGTGGTGGCATGGAACCTGTAAACAAGTCGACACATGCTGGTGTTCGTCAAGAACGCGATGGTTTGGATTCTAGCACTATTCCACAGTCACAGACCGATTGTCTGCGGCAGACAGGTGTTGGCTACTTTCTTGAGTCAGAGGTGCCAGGCTTTTCAGATCACGGAACGTTTGAGGCGGGCCGTGGATGATATAAACCGAGGCTGGAATTGGAGCGAATCAGGCCTTGAAGAACTGAAAAGGCATTCACGAATTTCAGTCGGACTTCGATGTGCATAGGCAGTGGCGGCTGCCAGCAGTGTTCGCTGTTTATGAGCAGTCATGCGTGACGGGGCACGACTGCGTTTAACGCATTTCGTAAGCGTAATCAGTGAAGTCTTTTTTATAGATGGTATTGAGTATCTTTAGCGACTTGGCGCTGAGTTCCTCGGGGGTAGTGATCTCGGCAGTGCTGTTGGCATGTTTACTGTTGTCAAATCCGGTTGATTCAGCAAACGCATTTAACTCTTTGACTTGATCCATTCGGTAAATCGACAGTTGATCAAGAGTCACCCCCAGCTTTTTGAAAAACAGATAGCGTGGGTGATCAAGAATCCAATGTTGAGGTTGGGTATGCTCGTCAAGCCAGTAGCACTTCTCTAACAATTCGATGAATTGATCGAACGATGTATTGATCAGCGTCTCTTTGATTTTCTGGTCGCTGTGATGCTTGGTTGATAGTCCCATCTTTGAGAAAAAGATTCGTTGAGGCTTTTCCCATTTGACTGGTTTGGTCAGGTCAGCATTCAGAGGTGTAAATTGAAATTTGTCTTTGTAAAGCGAAATCGCTTTTTGGTACGGGTCTCTGACGGTGAAATGTACCTGCGTCCAACTCTGCTTTGCCAGAAGAAACGCGTTGTAGCGTTTGATTTTGGTGAAGTTGCTCGTCTCAGTGAATGAGGTGAACATGACCTTGAAATTGGTGAGCACTAATTTGTGACTGTTATGAACACGGAAGTATGGCATCTAGGTGCTCTGGAGAATTAAGTCTGGCAGCGGGAAGAATGGTTTTCGAATTTTTTTTTAGCAAGCGTTAAGCAGTAGGGACAGTAGGCATGTGTTGTTTCTCTGGCACCAAGTGAGTTCGTGGGAGATCGTTGCCAGATTTGTTTGCCAAACGCTGGCAAACTATGTGGGTGGCGTCAAGTGACCGGGACGACGTGCGATCCACGCGCATTATTGTTCCGGTAATGGGCATCCGTTGTGCAATGGTGAATTGCACCGAGAAAAAGCGGCCCGAAACACCACGGGCCGCAGGTTATGCTGTACAAATAAAGTCCCAGTACCAACATATTCTTGTACCGTCATATTGCTGAGTCGGGCGATGAGAGCAAGGTAAAGCGATTCTATGGCAACAATTTTGCTGGCCGAAGATAGTTCAACCCACACAGCACTGATGCGGTCTTTGTTGGAACAGGACGGACATCGTGTTGACTGTGTGGTGGATGGACAGTTGGCGTGGGAGGGAGTCCAAGCATCGCGACCTGACTTGATAGTAACCGATTTGCGGATGCCAGACTTAAATGGCTGTGAATTGGTCAAGAAGGTTGTCGAGTCGGACCCCGATTTGCCTTGTATTGTTGTGACTGCAAGGGGATCAGAGGGGCTGGCTGTTGACGCATTGGCTATGGGCGCAGCCAATTTTGTGCCGAAGAATTCTCTGCACAAATTGCTGAATCATGTTGTTCGTCAGACGCTTGCCATGTCTGAGGTGAGTGCAATTTTCCAACAATTTTCAGGGCATTTGGAGAGTCCAGAATTTAGTTTTGAATTACCCAATGAAGTTGCGGCGATTGAGCCAACAGTGCTGTACGTAATGCAGACCTTGGCAGCCGCAACCTGTCTTTCCATGGTAGAACGAATTCGCGTGGGTGCGGCACTCTCGAGCGCACTCTTTAATGCGATGTGCTACGGCAATCTGGAAATTAAGGATGAAGACACTGTTGTCAGTCGCATGTTTTCAGGTGACCAAAGTGAACATGATGAGTTACGAGAGCGGGCGGTCCAGAAACCGTACTGCGATCGAAAGGTCGTATTGAAAGTTTCTGTAAGCAAGGTCGATACACGCTTTTTTATCTCCCATGATGGTCCGGGCCGCATGACCCGATTGACACCGGCACCAGGCACTTCCGAGTCGTTTGAAATCGAGCAGTGCCGTGGATTTGTGCTGATGACAAGCTTCATGGATGACATCATTTTTCAGTCGGGTAACAGCAGCGTTGTGCTCGTTAAATCCGAAGCCGGCTTGGCGTAGATCGGCTTTGTAAAACCCAGTCGAAGTTCGGTTGGAAAAGCAAGGTAGTTATACTTGCTGCGGTTGCACGACGACTTTCATTTGATCTGGGTCACCTGCATGAAGTCGCTTGAACCACTGAGGGCCATCGCTGAGTGGTATCATAGCAGTGATCAGCGGTTTGACATTGATGATTCCACGGTTCATTAAATCGATGCACTGCGGATACTCACCGTTGCAACCGCAGGTTCCATGCAGCGAAATTTCCCGAGTCACTACTGATTGCAGTGGCAAGTCGATGACAGGGGAAACATTGCCTACTAAAGTCACATTGCCACCCTTGCGCACACATTCAATGGCTGTCTTCACAGTTGGGGTGGTACCAACGACTTCAAATGCTACATCTGCACCTCGACCGTTGGTCAGTGCTATGATTTTCTCCGCAGCATTGCACTGATCACCACGTATTGTTTCGTCGGCGCCGAGTTGTTTCGCGACCTCAAGACGTTTCTCGTTCAAGTCGATTGCGATGATTCGCGAGGCACCAGCAGCTCGGGCTGCTTGCAGAGTCAGTAAGCCGATCATACCTGCTCCGACAATGACAGCTGTATCGCCGAGGGAGATTGGAGTGACATTGGCTGCGTGTACTGCAACAGAAACTGCTTCAACGAGTGCAGCTTCTTCGAACGGCAAACTGTCTGGTAGTTGATAGACGATTCTTCGCGGCACACTGATTCGCTCTGCAAACGCACCATGTCGACGGTACTCTTCGCATGAGACCCCTAGTACCATGCGGTTGTCGCAGAGGTTTCCACTTCCATCACGACAAAAGTCGCATCGGCCGCAGGAGACCATTGAATCAAAGGTGACGCGGGTGCCGTCAGGAAGGTCTGTTACATCCGAACCGGTTCCCACAACGATTCCTGAAGCTTCGTGGCCCATGACAAGTGGTGGAATTCGCCGACCAGTGCTACCATCAAATCCATGGATGTCACTGCCGCATATGCCGCAAGCTTCCACTTGGATTAGGACGTCATCTGGTCCAACCTCTGGCTCATTAACCTCGGTGACCTGCATCTTTTCGTAATCTGTCAGTAACATCGCTTTCATCTTGGTCAGTATTCCTTAGAGCGAGAGGTTCTCGTTGTGTATCACTTTGAATATGTTGTCACGTAAACCCAGTTTAGCACAGGTGACAACAAAGTGATGGATGAGGAAACGCTGACTGCCTACCACGAATCTGGCCACGCAGTGATTGCCTATGCGTTGGGTGGTACCGTGCAGGGGATGCAACTTGGTGGTGAAGCTGACGATTGGCTACCGGCCCGTTTTGGAGACTGCAGGATCCAGTGGGGAAGGGTAGATCCAAATCTCGACTGGCAGCGAAAACGCGAGATACTCACAATACTGGCTGGTCCAGTAGTCGAGATGGTTTATCGGGGTGAACGCATCCATCCAGCCCTTTACGGGCCTTGGAAGCATGATTGGGAGCAAGCCTGGCAAACTGCGACACCGATGTGGGCTGACGAGCAGCGACGCATGGGTGCGTTGGAGAACATCATGGTGGAATTAAATCGACAGGTGCAGTTGGAGCAGATTTGGGCTGCAATCGCTGCATTGGCTGACGAATTGGTCGCCCATGAAATGCTGGAAGAAGAACACGTTGAGGATGTGCTTGGTTTCTGGTTTCGCTAGCCAACCGGTTCATTTGATGGCAATTCTCGAGTATCTATACAGAGGAGATCGAGAATGAGTCCCCTGCCGTTCGGCGTATTTGGGCCCGATTTTGCAGGCCGACTCCGTACACACAGTCAGTGGACAAGACTGCAGCAGTTTGAGAATAGAGTTTATTTTCCAGTTGCAGGAACTGGCTCAGTTGCTTTTTCGGCGTTGGCTTGTCGGCGTGCCCGCTGAATCAACCGATTTAACTGCATGCGAATGACTGGCGAGTTGGGGCTTCGCTTGATGGCGATCTGCAAACCTTCGATTGCCTGCTCCAGATAATTTCGTGCAGCCTCGCGTTCACCCTGCCTTACCTTTAATTCGGCAAGCGATTCAAGCGTGTCGCTGTGGCGGCGTTCATAAAGGAGAACATTGGGTGAAGTCTTAATCAGGGATTCATAGATTTGTAGGACTTCCTTCCAAGTATCTTCTGCGGCTTTGTACTTGTTTATTCGCATCTGACGTTCGGCGAAAGTTGTGCGTATCGAGGCGTACAGTGCTTTGACGTGTGGTAGATCAGGTGACGTTTTTAATAATTGCATGCACAATTCATGGGCTTCAACTGAGCGGCGTAAGTAATCCATGTTGAAAGTTTCAGTATTGCACAGCGTTAAAGCCAGTTCGTATCGGATTGCATCTAATGTTGGGTTTGCAGCGAGCAGTTCTCGAAACAAAGCAATCGAACTCTGGATTGACTGTTCTGCTTCGGTGCGATGGCGGGCAAGTGAAGCAGTCACAGCCTTATCCCGATATGCTCGGGCTAGTTCCACTTTGTATTGTTGGTCTTCGGGATGCTCGCTTGTCAATTTTGTTAAGACATCGATCGATTCTTGGAGGACGATTCGAGCCCTCTGGATTCCTGGTTTGGGATCAGTCAATCGGAATCTTCGTGACAGCGACAATCGACCTCCGCCTTGATTCGGATTTGGCTCGTCGAGGCCGATCCTTGTAGCGTGTGATGCCACCAGGCGGTGTGCAATCGCATATTGAAAGCGTCCTTCATCGGTTGCCATGACGTCAGGGCAGGATTGCAGCAAACTCTTTGTTCGGAAAAAGATGTTGTCGGCGTGCTTGAGCCGCCCACGCAGACCAGTGATTAGTGCTAGTTCATTCAAAATAGCGGCTTGGGCGATAACATGTGCTGTTTCATCAGGGTCACACGCTGCCAGTTCTCGTGTCCTTTTCAAGGATTCATTGAAAGCCGCTTCTGCCCTCTGCAAATCACCGAACCGCATGCTTATATCACCGGCATACTTCGCTGCAATTGCAGATTCTGCAAGCAGATCTTTGCTGTTGTTTCGACCTAATTCATCAAAAAATCCAAGTAGTGAATTCAGTAATTCAGCATCTTCCGCTGAGACATTGGGTGACGTTGTATCGGTTACCTCCGCGAGGAATTCAGCTCCTGTTTCTATTCCACGCCGGGATATGTTTTCCATGACTTCATTCAGTGCCTTGACTGCGACTTGCAGATTCTTCTCTGCGAGTAGTCGTTGCTTGTCCGCATCATTTCCTGTCTCTTATACACATCTGACGCTGCCGACGACTCC
>CAJXTM010000160.1 GCA_913061385.1 uncultured Rhodopirellula sp.
GCCTCGGTCTCGTGGGCTCGGAGATGTGTATAAGAGACAGCTTGCGAGTAAGGCAACAGGTTTTCCGATCGCCAAGATCGCAGCAAAGCTGGCGATAGGTTATCTGTTGTGGGAATTACCGAACGATATCACTAAGCAAACCAAGGCCTGTTTCGAGCCAACGATTGATTATGTTGTCACGAAGATGCCTCGTTTTGCGTTTGAGAAATTCCCCGAGGCTGATGCAACCTTAACGACGCAAATGAAAAGCGTCGGAGAGACCATGGCGATTGGGCGGACGTTTCGTGAGTCGATGCAAAAAGCGCTGCGGGGCTTGGAGGTGGGAGCTTTCGGCCTTGGCTGCGATAACAAAGATCTCTGGGGAACAGAGCAGCAGCCTGATCTTGATGAAATTCGAGCGAAGCTAAGTACCCCCTGTGCTGAACGGATTTTTTATATCCGTTACGCAATCAAAGCGGGGATGACCATTGATGAGGTATTTGGACTCACCAATATCGATGTCTGGTTCCTCGATCACCTTTCCCAAATCATCGAGCATGAAAATCGTTTGATTGCAATCGGAACGCTCGAGGGATTTACCCGAGATGATATGTGGAACGCAAAAAGAGACGGGTTCTCTGACCGCCAAATTGCGCAAATTACATCGACAACAGAGACAAAAGTTCGCGCCAAGCGATTGGAGTTGGGAGTCAGGCCCGTCTTTAAGAGTGTGGATACTTGTGCTGCTGAGTTCGAGGCGTATACGCCGTACTACTACAGTACCTATGAAGTTGAGGATGAATTGCCTCCCAAAAGTGATAAAAAGCGAGTAGTCATTCTGGGCGGTGGTCCCAACCGTATCGGGCAGGGAATTGAATTTGATTACTGCTGTTGCCATGCCAGTTTTGCATTGCGAGAGATAGGAATCGAAAGTGTCATGGTTAATAGCAATCCGGAAACGGTGAGCACCGACTATGACACCTCAGACATGTTGTTCTTTGAGCCGTTGACAATTGAGGATGTTCTAAATATCTGTGATGCGATCCAGCCAGACGGCGTTATCGTTCAGTTTGGAGGACAGACACCGTTGAATCTGGCAAGAGGTTTGGCTGAGGCGGGCGTGCCAGTGATTGGTACGAGTGTCGATACCATCGAAGCGGCTGAAGATCGGGAGTTGTTTCAGCAACTGATTGATGAATTGGGCTTGCGGCAACCGCCGAGTGGCATCGCTCGAAATATGGATGAAGCTCGTGTTGAGGCCAAGGTGATTGGGTTTCCTATGCTGGTCAGGCCCAGTTTCGTGCTTGGCGGAAGAGCGATGGAAATCTGCTATGACCAGACCCAGTTCGATCGGTATGTGGCTGAGGCATTTGTGGTGGCGGACGGACAACCTGTGTTGATCGATCGCTTTCTGGAAGACGCTACCGAGGTGGACGTCGACGCCATCGCAGATGGGACGGACTGTGTGATCATGGGGATCATGGAACACATTGAGGAGGCTGGGGTTCACTCGGGTGACTCGGCGTGTGCAATTCCACCCTTCAGTCTGACGCAGCCTGTGCTTCATGAAATTCGTGAGGCGACCAGGAAACTCGCTCAGAAATTGAATGTCATTGGATTGATGAATATTCAGTTTGCGATCAAGTCCGAAGAACAAGGGCTGGCCCTTTATGTGCTGGAGGTGAATCCTCGAGCCTCTCGCACAGCGCCGTTTGTGGCTAAAGCGACCGGGGTACCTGTGGCGAGTATTGCCACAAAAGTCATGGCGGGCATCTCGCTGGCCGAACAGAAGATTACCGAGGAGCCGATTCCGAGGCATGTATCCATTAAGGAAAGTGTTTTCCCTTTCCGCAAGTTTGCTGGAGTGGATATCGTGTTGGGGCCGGAAATGCGAAGTACCGGAGAGGTCATGGGTGTGAGCGACAAGTTCTCACTTGCCTTTGCGAAGAGCCAGATTGCCGCGGGCAGTCTGCTGCCTGAATCAGGGAAGATTTTCATCAGTCTCAGTGCACGCCACAAAGAGTCTGCCAAGGACATCGGTATGGAATTGCGAGATCTGGGGTTTGAACTTCTCGCAACCTCAGGAACTGCAGCACGATTGGAAGAAGGTGGCGTAGAGGTGACACGCGTCAAAAAGTTGGCTGAGGGCCACCCCAATCTCATTGATTATCTGAAGAACGATGATGTCCAATTGATCCTCAACACGCCTAGTGGCAAAGGCGCTCGAACTGACGAGGGTCGGATTCGGGCGGCTGCTGTCCAACAAGGGGTACCTTGTATCACGACGCTGGCGGCGGCTGAGGTGGCAGTGAGAGCCATGCGAGCTACCCGCGACACTGATTTGGAAGTCGAGTCGCTTCAAAGTCGGTATGCGAAGTCACTCTGAGCGATTGTGATAAAGTAGTTCCAAGCCAAGAGTGAAGGCCCCTACGGATGAGGCATTTTTCCGCAGAAGCTCGATGTGCCGGAAAGAAAGGGGTAATTCCATTCAAACAGGACCGAGTGCTGAAATTAAGGCTTAAGACGGGAGCTCGATCTGTTTCGACTTTTCCTCTCCGATGAACGCCAACATCTTCTAAATTGGAAACTTAAGTTTTTAAGCGTGTTAGCAAAGCAGTTTTTATCCAGCCACTCGGTACCGAGGCCACGCGTCAACGATGGTAAGTGAAAATCAGTCCGAATCCTTAGTAGACGGGGGTGTATCCACCCACGTGGCGACGTTCGATCCTTCTAGTCTGAAACTGCTGGTGATCGATAATGAGGCGGCTCATGCGCGCGCCATGACTGAGAGTCTTGAAAAGGTCGGATACACTTGCGAAGTGGCGACCAGCGGGCCGGAAGCTGCCAAGTTGGTCGAACGCGAAACTTACGACATCATCATCACTGATATGGTCATGAATGATGTCGATGGAATGAAAATTCTAAAGCTCGCACGTGAACGACTGCCGGAGTGCGAGGTGGTAATGGTCACCGGCCATGCAACGGTTCCAGTGGCGGTCGAAGCGATGCAAAAAGGAGCTTTCAACTTTCTGGAAAAACCCATCACCCCCAACCGGCTGCGAGCAATTGCAGAGAAAGCCGCAGAGGCGGTGTCGCTGAAACGCAGGAACACTGAACTTCTACAAAGACTTGATAAGCGTTTTGGTTTCGAAGGAATCATTTACGTTAGCAAGAAGATGCAAATGGTCATTGATCGTTTGCGGCGCATCGCTGCGACAGATGCCACTGTGCTTATTACTGGTGAAAATGGTACGGGTAAAGAGATTATCGCTCAGGCGATTCACCAAAATAGTCCAAGACGCAGCAAACGAATGGTAGCGATCAACACCGGTGCGATTGCCGAGAACCTTGTCGAAAGTGAGTTGTTCGGGCATGTCAAAGGATCATTCACCGATGCGGTATCTGATCGTGAAGGTGCTTTTCAATACGCCAATGGCGGCACCTTGTTTCTTGATGAGGTGGGTGACATGCCTGCCAATACCCAGATCAAGCTCTTGCGTGTTCTGGAAGAGAACCAGATCACACGTGTTGGTGATAATAAGACCATCAAGGTCAACGTTCGTTTGATCTCTGCTACTAATCGTCCATTGCAGGGTATGATCGACGCTGGCACATTCCGCAAAGACCTTTACCACCGTCTCAAAGTGGTGACGGTTGAATTGCCTTCTTTGCGTGATCGGCTTGAAGATGTTGTGCCATTGATGGATCATTTCCGAAAATCATTTCTTCGTCGTCACGACAAGCCGACGGCTCATTTTACACCAGCGGTGACAAAGCGTTTCTTTTCTTATGACTGGCCCGGGAATGTTAGGGAGCTACGGAACTTTGTCGAAACAATGGTAGTGCTGGATACCGATAGCAAACTTGACGTGGATGACTTGCCGCCGGAGTTGGCCGATGAGGCACTTGAAGATTTAGAGGATCTGCAATTGCCCATTCAGGGTGATTCAAATCTGATCGGAAAGCCCTTGGGTGTTATTGAACGGTGGGCGATAGAGGAAACACTCCGGCTTACCAATGACAACCGTGATGAAGCAGCGAAAATTCTTCAAATCGGAGCACGTACGCTTTATCGCAGACTGGATCAGTACAAAAAAGACGAAGAAGAGTAGGGCTTGAAGCGTTAGTTAGCACTCTTCCTGGGAACCATGCGCTTCACGTGGTACGCATCGACCGGCCGCATCGTCAGGGTAATGCTTGGCGATCATTTGTTCGAAGTCCTCTCGTGTTCGGATACGAGTCATATCAAGTCGAACTTCTTCGTGCCGGGGGTGGCACTGGGAATATTTGATGCAGAACTTTCGCATCAATAGCGGTGCTCGCTGTTCATTGTAAGTTTGAGTGCACAACTGAAAGTGGGTTCTTATTACGACTGCTTGTTCAGCCAAGTTGGGTGGTGGGGGTTTGGGAAGACCTGCTGCAAGAGCTCGTGCTTGTTGGAATATCCATGGGTTTCCAATTGCCCCGCGTGCAACGGTGACACCATCGATCCCTGTTTCTTGAATCATGCGAAGGCAGTCTTCTGCAGTGAATAAATCACCACTGCCAAGAATATTCATCCGGTTCCCCACGTGTTGCTTGACCTCTGTGAGAAAGGACCAGCGACTGGGGCCGACGTAACGTTGTTGTACAGTGCGGCCATGTACTGTCGCCGCAGCCAGTCCAGAGTCCATGGCACCGTCAAGAATCTGAAAAAACTTATCGCGGGATTCAGCTGAATCATCAATGCCACGCCGCATTTTTACTGTGACGGGAATCTCCGGCGGTACGATATCGCGGGTTCGCCGAAGAATATCAATAGCAACTTCTGGCTGTGAGAGGTGGAATCCACCTCGGCATCGCCCCAGAACCTTTTTAACAGGGCAACCGAAATTGACGTCGATGATATCGAAGCCGGCTTCTACCAATTTTAATGCGCCCAAAGCAAATTGCTCAGGCTCGGCACCCATCAATTGTCCACCCACCGGGTGCTCGCTGGGATGAATATCGAGGTAGTGTTTTGTTTTTTGTCGTTTACTGAGCGCAAGTAGAAATTGGTCCAGCATCACCTCGCAAACTGTATAGCTGGCACCATGCTGCCGAGCGATTACACGCATGGGCAGATCGCTGTAGCCTGACAAAGCAGCTTGAACTACTGGAAAGCCAATCGTGACATTCCCAATGCTGAGCGGTGAGAGGGCGGGGATTGTAGACACAGAAATGGCACGCACTTTTTAAAATTCAATGACTCGACACCGTGAATTTACCACCGATGTCGGTTAACGTAAGTCTCTTAAGATGTCTTTATACGGATGGATGTCTGGTACACGAACGCTTCGAAAAACGTCATGATGCTACGCCTATCAATCACCGCGATCCCCATTATCGCGATTATTACCTGTTTTGCCAACTCGCTCGCGGCCAATCCCACCATGAACATCCAATCCAACGTATTTGGCGTTACCAAGGACGGTCAAGACGTTACTCGGTTCACGCTTACCAACTTGCATGGCAACAGTGTCTCGGTCATGACTTGGGGAGCAACCCTACTCGATGTCAACGTTCCTGACCGGGATGGGGATCGAGCGAATGTTAATCTTGCGTTCGACGAACTTGCCCCTTATCTCGATGGGCATCCCTATTTTGGCAGCACTGTCGGTCGTTTTTGTAATCGGATTGAAAATGGCAAGTTTTCGATTCACGGTAAGGCCTATCAGGTGACGACGAATGCCGGCAAGCATCATATTCATGGCGGGAAGACGAATTTTACCTACCAGAATTGGAGTGGTGAATCATTTCGCGAGGATGATGCGATCGGGGTTCGGTTTCATCTTACAAGTCCCGACGGCCAAGAAGGTTACCCAGGAACAGTACAAGCGACTGTCGAATATTCATGGAATGACAGGAACGAACTGCGAATCGTATTTAGTGCAACCACGGATGCACCAACGCACGTTAATTTGACGAATCACAGTTACTGGAATCTTGGTGGTGCGGGCAGCGGTTCAGCGATGGATCACATTGCAACCATCGAAGCAGATCAGTATCTGGACGTGGATGACGATTTGATTCCCACCGGGAAATTAAACCCAGTCACAGACACCGTCCTCGACTTTCGCAGTGGTACACCCTTGGGTGACCGAGTTGATCAGTTGGCCTCTACCAAGGGTTACGATCACTGCTACGTTGTCCGGGGTGCGAGTGGTGAGTTGCGGCAAGCTGCTCGGGTGGTTGATCCAAAATCGGGCCGCGTGCTTGAAATTGAAACTACGCAACCGGGAATGCAATTGTATACCGCAAATCATTTGCCCGGTAACGAGAGGTCGAACGGCTACGGTGGGCACGAGGCGTTTTGCCTTGAAACGCAGCACTATCCCAATGCTCCCAACCGTGAGTCCTTTCCGTCGACCTTGTTGATTCCAGGTGCTCGGATGCACGAAGTCACCGTGCACCGCTTCACAACTCAGTGAATGCTTGTTTATTTGCAATGGGTAATGCCATGCAAACAACCTGGAAACGCGTCGAGTGACGAATGATTGAAGACGCGATTTACCGGCGAGGCTCTTTCTGCTGCCGGGCCCCGTGCGAAATTGAAATCGTGGAGAATCTCGCTATTCAAGAGCTGCTCGAATCGCAGCCGACGTAATCAGTACCAGCTTGATGTGGCTTCGTTGGTATGAACGCAACCGCTGAAAAAAATCAAGCGAGATTGGGAACTTCATAGCCTTTTCGATATTCCCGATTGAGGTACTGGTTTGCATTTTTGGAACCTGGGCCCACGAATTGTTCCGTATCAGAATCCAATTCCAACATAGGGCTAACACGGATATCTTCGTGCTTGCGCGTTAGGTTGTGGGAAGCGAGGTGTTCGTCCATTTCGCCCATCAGGTTGCTCCACTGTTCCAGTTCGATGTTCTCGCTTGTTTCCTTGTCAAGCTTCTCACCCGTTCGGAAGGCAACGTTTGCCAGATTGCACCATCCTGTGCTGTCATTTCCTACTGCGATTTCAGCATTCAAGATGGAAGCATCTTGCTTCAGCACAGCATCGATAAAGTTTGCTTGATGCAGCACATCTCCTCTGCCTTTGAATTCTTTGATTTTTTTCCCATCCACATCGTATGCGGCACCGCGCCCTCGTTGGCCTTCGTAATGTCCGCCTTCGCAGTACACGACGTAGCCACTGCTGGGACCTGGGTGTGATGGGCTCTTCTTTCCTCCCGGCTTCTTCGGCAGGTTCGAAAGCCCAATGACAACGGGGATCGAACCTGTATCAAAGAATGCAAAATGTACATTGGGTGTTTGGCCGGCATCGTTGAGAGCGACTCGTCCACCGCCGCCCAGGATTCGCTTGGGTAGTGCCACAGAGTCCTGAAAGACATTGTTGCGGACATCATCCAAGACGTGCACGCCCCAGTTGCTGTCTCTTATACACATCTCCGAGCCCACGAGACCGAGGCTGATCT
>CAJXTM010000161.1 GCA_913061385.1 uncultured Rhodopirellula sp.
TCGGAGATGTGTATAAGAGACAGGTGATATTCGAGTGCACGGTGGCGAATATCACTGATGCTTTCCCCCGCCAAAATCGGATCCGAACCTCACTCAGCTTTTTTGCTTGAATTGATGTTGCCATGTCACACCGCACCCATATCCTGATCCTGCTCTTTATCACACTTGCCTCCAATTCCCATGCGGATTGGCCCAGTTGGCGAGGTGCAGATGATTCAGGAAGTATTGCCACAGGTGATTACCCAAGTGAAATCAATGACCAAACAGTGCGATGGAAAACACCGCTGCCGGGTAAGGGATGTTCAACACCAATCGTAGTTAACGACACGATTTACCTGACTGCTCCTCAAACAGGCAACGACGCGTTGCTCGCAATCGACTGGGGTGGAAAGATCAAATGGACAACATCTTTTGGCCCTGAGGTCAAAGGTAAACACCGAAATGGATCGGGCAGCAACGCATCGCCGGTGAGCGACGGTGATGCCATTTATGTTTATTTTAAGAGTGGCACGTTCGCAGCGGTCGAAGCTGATGGAACAATCCGCTGGCAAACCAATATTGTGGATCGATTTGGCAAAGACACCCTATTCTGGGACCACGGAACTTCACCAGTTCTCACAGACAAGGACGCTGTCTTGGTCCGAATGCACAATGGTGAATCATGGCTGGCTGCCTTCGACAAGAAAAGTGGCGATCTGTCATGGAAAGTTGCGAGGAACTACGAAACTCCCGTGGAATGTGACCATGGTTATACGTCACCACTTGTTGTTCAGCATGACGGAAAACAGGCGCTGCTTGTTTGGGGTGCCGAGCACGTGACCATTCATGATGCTGCCGATGGAAAGACCCTCTGGTCATGCGGTGGTTTCAACCCCGATTCAAAAAAGCTGTGGCCGGCAATTGCAATGCCAGTGATCGTCAACGACATGGCAGTCATTGCCTTTGGCAGAAACGACCGCAAGCTTCCGTTGTTGTTTGGCGTTCGACTTGATGGTAGCGGGAACGTGACAGCCACCAATCACGTCTGGCAGCGAGACGACATTTCCACATTTGTTCCAAGTCCCATTGCCTACCAAGGACGCGTTTACATGGTCCGCGATCGTGGAGAGGTTGAGTGCATTGACCCGGCAACCGGAAAAACCATCTGGAGCGATGCGTTACCAAAAGGACGAAGTTCCTACTATGCCTCACCCATGATCGCCAACGGCTTCTTGTATGCGCCTCGCGAAGACGGTGCGTTATTCATTGCAAGCGTGAAAGACGACCAGTTCAAACTACTTTCGGAAAATGAATTGGATGATCCAGTGATTGGCTCTCCCATCGCAGAACGGGGTAACGTCTTTATTCGCGGAGAAAAGCATCTGTATTGCATTCAAGCAGCCCCGACCAATCAATAGCACACAGATTACAAACCGCGTGCCACTATCCAGATTCCACACACAACCCGCTGCATCGGCACCTCACTATTTTCCCAGCGAATGAGCATCCATTTGCTGTATACTTAGAGCCTCGCCCATTAGTGTAGCGCGTTAACCCTTACGCATGCTGCCTGACGGTTTCCCACCAACCCACTTGCTTGCTTTGCGTTTCCCCGCCCCACGGTTTGCAATGCTGCTGCAGTATCTTGGGCTTGCCTGCCTGATTGTCGTGAGCACGCCCTCCGCATCTGCCGAGGATACAGTGTCTGCTGACAAGACAGCATTGCCCGCAGCATCAGGATCAGCGTCTGAATTCATTCGCGACATTCTTCCTGTGTTGAAAACTCATTGTTTTGAGTGCCATGGAGAGCAGAATCACGAGGGAGGAGTGCAACTCGATGGTTTGTCACTTGATGTGATTTCTGATCGGAGAGCAGCAGAGGTATGGCACGAGGTTTTGAACGTGGTTTCAGCGGGCAAGATGCCGCCAGAAGACTCATCTAGCATGACTTCCGCCGAAACGCACAAACTGACCGAATGGGTGTCAAACAAAATAAATGAAGCTATTGACGCTCGGCAACAAACTGACGGTCGTGTGATCCTGCGTAAAATGAACCGCCAGGAATACCAAAATACACTGAGCGATTTACTGGGCGTGGACATGGACTATGTGCGGGACTTGCCACCTGACGCTGTATCGTCGGATGGGTTTGTCAACGATGGCCGGTCACTTCGCATGTCGGCATATCAGCTGGAATGTTACCTTGACACAGCTCGCCGAGCGATGGATCGCGTACTGAAACTTGGCGAAGCTCCGCAGGTGTTCAAACACGAGTTTCCGGAAAGTCGAAACGACAAATGGATCAGCACTGCACTAAAATCGAATCGACTTGGCCGCCGTCAGGAATTTCTGGCCAAGATGAAAGAATACCCCGACGAAGGTGAATTTGTTGTAACGGTTAAGCTCACTGCAGAACTGGTACCTGGGGCAGGGTTTCCACTCCTTGAAGCGTCTGTTGGATATTGTCCCGACACACAGATCCTGATTAGGGAATTTGAAGCGGTCGAGGTATCGCAACCGGACGAACAGGCATTTCAGTTCCGTGGTCAACTGGAAGATTTCCCATTACCCGTCCGTGGGCAGGGCAAGTATCCGGGCTTGGTGGTTCGCGTTCGAAATGTCTATGACGATGGAACTGAACTTCCCAAAGAACAAAAAGATGCACAGAAAAAAAAGTTCTATGCTGATGAGCCACACCTACCAAAACTGTTGATTCAGTCTGTCCAATTTGAAGGTCCAGTATTTAATCAGTGGCCGCCTGCCACACATCGGAAGATACTTTTTGAATCGCCGCTACAGAACGTCGACGAAAACGCCTACGTGCTTGAAATTCTGTCACGTTTCATGACGCGTGCTTTCCGGAGGCCAGTGAGCACCACTGAACTACAACGTTTGGCGGATCACTACGAATCAATCCGTTCTGATTTTCCGTCGCAGATTGAAGCGTTACGGGAAACCTTGGCATTAGTTCTGATCCAACCCGAGTTCCTCTATCTCGTGGAACCAGCCGACGACAACAAGAGACCTGTCAATAGCTGGGAGATGGCATCACGGCTTTCGTATTTCCTATGGAGTACGATGCCGGACAGCAGGCTGTTGGATCTAGCCGCCAGCGACGCGTTACTGAAAGATAGCGTCCTGAGATCCGAAGTTGACCGAATGCTTTCCGACCCACGTGCAGCACGTTTCGTCGAACAATTCACCGACCAGTGGCTTCAATTGAACAGGCTCGAAAGCATTGCTGTCGATACCAAACGTTATCCTGACTTTGATGAACAACTGAAAAGTTCATTCCGAAGGCAAACGCATTCATTGTTTGGAAGGATTCTCGACAAAAACTTAAGTGCCTTGCAGTTGATCGACACTGACTTCGTAATGCTGAATGAACGTTTAGCCCGTCACTATGGCATCCCAAACGTCAGGGGATCCAGCATGCGTCCTGTAGAACATCTACCAGAACATCATCGCGGTGGGCTGTTGGCTCAGGGCAGTATTCTATTAGCAAATTCAACGGGTTCCGACTCGCATCCGATCCGCAGAGCCGTTTGGATTCGCGACCGTCTTCTCAATGATCCCCCCTCACCTCCCCCCCCCGACGTGCCAACACTGGAAGACGCAGATCAAAAATTCAGAGACCGCTCAATTCTGGACCAATTAGCGATACACCGTAAAAAAGCGGCATGTGGAAATTGTCACCAAAGCCTCGATCCGTGGGGTATTGCGTTAGAGAATTACGATGCAGTTGGATTGCATCGCGAGGCGTACCAGGACGCAACCGATGGTGAAAAGACTCATTCCACCACAGCCAATCAACTGCCCAATGGAGTAGAATTGAACGACGAAGAATCCCTAAAAAGTCATCTATTGACGAATCGGGCAGATGATTTCGCACGCTCTCTGGTGATTCATTTACTGACTTACTCTCTTGGACGCCCCGTCCAACTGACAGATCGCAATGCCGTCCTGGAGTTAACCTCTTCGTTCAAGTCTGACAACTATCGATTACGGAACGTCATTACCGAACTAGTGCTCAGCCCACCCTTTCGAACTAAATAGCAATCCCACATTGGCATCTTAATCAACCGATTGGGGGAGACTTAATCATGGCATCTAAATCATGGCATCTGAATCGACGGACATTTCTTCGGGGCACCGGCGTCTCGCTGGGGTTGCCGTGGCTTGAATGCATGAGTGGTTCCAGCCACGCTGCATCCTCCGACACATCCAAGGCTAAAAGGTTATGCGCTCTCTACTTTGGCTTTGGCGTCAGTCTTCCCAAAGAAGATAGCGATCAAGCCAAATGGAGATGGTTCCCCAAAGGCGAAGGAAAAAACTTCCAATTCACGGAGACACTACAACCTCTTGAAAAGCACCGCAACAACCTCAGCATCCTTGGTGGCCTTTCACATCCCAATGGTCGACGGATGGGCGCACATGACACGGGCGACACATTCCTGACTGGCGCCTATCTCAACAACAAGATGCTGCAGAACACAGTCTCTGTTGACCAGATAGCTGCAGCAGCCGCAACAGAACAAACACGATTTTCCTCAATGGTCCTTTCGACCGATGGTGGAGTCGGAGAGCCAACTCGCTCCAGCACATTGTCCTATGATTACAAAGGTCGCCCACTGCCCGCGTTGAATCAGCCGCAACAGATTTTCGACCGATTTTTTGGGGCAGGAGACGCAGACGTGCTTCGCAAACAGCGGCAGCTTCGTAGTGCAGCGGGCATGCTGGATCGTGTCCTTGAAGATTCCAAATCGTTAAGACGCAAGCTGGGTAATCACGACCGCGATAAACTGGATGAGTACCTTTCATCAGTTGAAGAAATCGAGCAGGGTGTGCAACGCTCCCAGCAATGGCTTGAAGTACCTCGCCCTGAATTGAGCGATCAAGACCGTGAGCTACTGCATCTTGAAGCTGATGATGAGGCCCCCAAGAATTTCATTCGCACCATGTATGACCTGATCTATCTGGCTTTCCGGACAGACTCAACACGTGTGGCAACTTACCAAATCACCAACATGGCGGACTGTTCTTCCAAAGCTGCCAAATTCCCGCAACTGGAGGGTTTCAAGGCATCGCTTCATACGCTTGCCCACGACTGGAACAAACCAGATGGTGCCGAAGCTCTCAGCCGCTGGGATCGATTCATGGCGGATCAACTATCCTACTTTCTCGATCGAATGTCTGACTCCAAGGAAGACAGCACTTCCCTGCTGGACAATACCGTGGTGCTGTATGGCAGCAGCAATAGCACAACACACAACAATCGGAATTACCCCTTGGTCCTAGCTGGCGGCGGGGAACTCGGACTGCACCACGGTCAGTATTTACGATTCGACGAAAAAGTCCCCATGTCAAATCTATTATTGACCATGCTGCATTGCGTCGGCGCAGAACAAGATGCGTTTTCCGACAGCACTAACGATCTGACAGAAATCCTGAAGTCCTAGTCAGAACCAGTGGACCAAATCGATTGCCTAACGCCCAATTTGCCCCGTAGCATATAGCAAACGCAATTGCGCTCGATTATATCCAGCGACAGCAGTGGTACGGTCCTGGAGGCTTGCCGCACGAGCCTGGATAGCTTGCAGCAACTCAATCGGCAGGCCTTCATCAGCACGCACACGCAACAGATTACGATCGTAACTCGACTCTGCCATTGCCAACGATTGGTTGGCCGAATCAATCTGCATGCGATAGTTGAGTACGTTCTCCTGCTGAGAAACAACATCCGCCGTGATTTGATCACGAATTTCTGACAGTTCTGTCCGGCTTTGCCCCAGACGACTTGCAGCGAGTTTCCGTTTGGCACGGATCCCCATCCCAAGGCTATCGATTTGCCACAAGGCCTGTACATCGACATCGGTACGTCCTGCCTGATTGTTGATTTCGGATCCTCTTCCCCCGCCAAAGCTTCCACCGCTGCTGGCGACTGCAACTAATGGGATCCACGGTGCTATTTGCTGCTTTTGAACTTCGAGACAAAGCCCTGCGATTTCATGCCCCAGTTCACTGACTTCAGGACGTTGCGACAGTGCTGTCTGAATAAGCGATTCCTGATTACTGGAATCAGCCAGCAACTCAAGCGGAACGATCATCTGATCAGCGGGTTGTAATTCGAATCGCGGATCAAGCCGTAACCGCCGTGCGAGGGACGCCGAACTCGTACGGAACAACCGTTGAGCATCTCGCAATTTTTGCTCCAGTCGCGATTTTGCCGTTGCCGCTCGATCAACATCAGCCTGGGCACCAGCGCCAGCTAATGCAAACGTCTCGGTTAAATTCAGAAGTTGCTGCACAGCAGCAATCGCAACTTCTGTGTCCGCAATTTTCCCAGCGGCCTGCACGAGATCAACATAAGCCAACCCCGCACTCAGCAGAGCATCGTTTTTGGCAACTGACACGCCAGCCCGACTGGCTGACCATTGTCGAGTTGCGATTTTCGGATTGAAATATGCATCAACCAATGCCAAGTCTGCTACCAACCGCAGTGGCCCGCCGCTGCCACCAGCAACGGGAGCGGTGCCGAGCGTTGCCCCGCCTCCGACAAACAGAGAATCACGTGATGCTTCGATGACATTTCCATCGGTCGCTTGAATCCGGCCACTGTGATTGTTCCAGCCAACTCCAAACTGAAGGGTAGGCAACCACAACGCTTCGGCCTGCTGAAGATTGGCGTGAGCCTCCACTGTCTTTTGCCGAGCCAATTGGATCGTCCATGCATTGCCACCAGCCATTCCCAACGCAGATGCCAAATCAATTCCCTGGGCAGTATCAATCAATTCTTCCGCTCCCGTACCTTGAGCGTTCTCTACGACCGGTGATTCGTCTGCGCTACTGCCAAGAGCCTTATCACTCACAGTGGCATGAGCCGGGGACTCCCCCTTAGGCAATGACCCCATCACATCACTTGGCGATCCCGCATCATCCTGCAGCGTTTGCGGGGGCACAACGTCCTGCGCAACCTCAACACTGACTTGCCTCAGTTGAGCTTGTGCCGCAGCATTGTACGCCAACAAGTCACTCTGGGATCGATCCTTAAACACCGCCAACCGTGCCTTGATTGCATCAGATTCGGTTTGCGATGCGGCGTTTCGCGGATCCAACTTGGAGAACCACGAGTCTTTGTCCGCAGAGGTAGATGTAACTGCACATCCCAATGTTGGTAAAAGACACATCAAGAGCAGATGCCGTCGATGCCAAGGGCGATCACGCTTCGCTCGATATTTTTTTGGCACCGTTGCCTCCTTGCACTTCCGTGTAATGCCGTTCGCGACGACTTGTTCGATGATCAATTTTTATCGTGTGGTGACGCTTGCTGAACCGTACTGTCCGCTCAAGAACTGATAGCGACCTGTCTTTTCATCAAACACATCTGTCTCTTATACACATCTCCGAGCCCACGAGACCGAGGCTGATCTCG
>CAJXTM010000162.1 GCA_913061385.1 uncultured Rhodopirellula sp.
TCGGCAGCGTCAGATGTGTATAAGAGACAGGTAACCATGTGCGTGTTGATCGCATGTTTGGTGGCTGTACCACTGCTGCAAATTGTTTCCAGCTTGGGCCAGTCGTCTGATGGTACGTGGCAACATCTGCAAGAAACGGTGTTACCCGGCTATCTGTGGAACACTCTGCTGCTTGCATTGGGCGTGGGCTTATTGACGACCCTCATCGGTGTTGGCACAGCCTGGCTGGTAACCAGCTGTCGTTTCCCGGGCTCGGGTGTATTGGAGTGGGCACTTCTGCTTCCACTGGCAATCCCCAGCTATTTACTGGCCTATGCTGCCACCGATGTGCTTCAATTCAGTGGTCCCATACAAACGTTTCTGCGTGATACTTTTGATTGGTCTAGGGCCGATTACTGGTTTCCCAACGCCAGAAGCTTGTCGGGCGCAATCGTGATTCTCAGCGTCAACCTGTATCCTTACGTCTACCTTGCCAGTCGGGCTGCCTTCCTTGAGCAATCTGCATGCGTCCGGGAAATGAGCCGCACACTAGGACTGGGCTCTTGGAAGAGTTTCTTTCGCGTTTCGCTGCCCATGGCTCGTCCTTCTATTTTCATTGGCCTGTCGTTAGTCGTCATGGAAACGCTCTCAGAATTTGGGGCAGTTGATTATTGCGCTGTCGATACTTTGGCAACGGGGATCTATCGAACATGGACCAGTCGCGGCAGTTTGATCGCCGCCTCACAATTGTCACTATGCCTGCTTGGCGCAGTAGCGTTTCTGATTGCGTTTGAATCAATCTCACGTGCGTCCCTTCGTTTTCATTCATCCGATCAAAGCAACCGCTTGGCAGCATGCATTCCACTCACTTTTTTCAAGGGACTTGCTGCCTCTCTTTTCTGCTGGTTCCCCATTCTGGCAGGGTTTCTGCTTCCAACCCTTCTATTCGCACGCAAAACGTGGGTCAACGGCGACCAACGTGCCGTCGAAATGCTTACTGATCTCGGTACACATAGCTTGATCCTTGCAACGATTGCCGCAGCTTTGGCAGTCAGCTTGGGAGTCCATGTCGCGCATGCCCGCCGAACTCACCCAACTGTGATCGTAAGAATGGCATCACAAATTTCTGGTTTAGGTTATGCCATTCCCGGTGGCGTGATCGCGATGGGTGTTCTGGGTGCAATCCTGCATGCCGAAAATGGACTCAATGATGCCTTTGAACTTCTATTTTCGTGGTCACCCGGTTTCTTTTTCAGTGGATCAATTCTGGCCCTGCTCTTTGCCTATCAGACCCGTTTTCTGGCTGTCTCTTTGGGAGTCATTCAAGCTGGATTGACCCGTGTCAGCCCTGATCTGGACGCAGTCTCACGCACACTGGGTAAATCAGGTATCAAGATTTTGACCCAAGTCCATTTGCCGATCCTGAAACGCACGCTGTTGTGCGCATTCATGCTCGTGTTCGTTGATGTACTGAAAGAACTCCCAGCAACACTCATCCTCCGGCCCTTCAATTTTGAGACGCTGGCAGTTCGCATCTACCAACTTGCGTCAGATGAGCGTCTTGATGAAGCCTCGACGGCAGCGATCGCCATCATCGCCACGGGGATCATTCCCGTGATCGTACTCTCAAGACTCATGTCCCGAGGCCACTCCCACAGATCTCATCACCGCGAATCTCCTACCCCGCCAGAGCAACCATGACTGAACAAAAAGGACTAGAAGTCTGCGATGTATCACACCAGTATGGAAGCCGGGTTTCAGTAAAGTCTGCTTCACTGGAAGTGAAGCCCGGCAAAGTCCATTGTTTGCTGGGGCACTCAGGAAGTGGCAAAACGACGCTGCTTCGCGTTATCGCGGGACTGGAATCTGCCCTCACCGGCGAAATCAAAATTGCAGGAAAAAAAGTAGCGAGCGAAGGTGTCCACCAACCCACTGAAAATCGGGCGATTGGATTTGTCTTTCAAAATTATGCTTTGTTTCCGCACCTTTCCGTTCTTCGAAATGTAATGTTCGGAATCACACAATGTTCCCGTAAAGAAAAACTGGACATCGCAATGCATCTGCTTCAACAGGTTGAATTAGGTGAATACACCCGATCCATGCCTCATGCTTTGAGCGTTGGTCAACAGCAACGTGTCGCACTGGCACGAGCGCTCGCCCGCAAACCCGCCGTGATGTTATTGGACGAACCCTTCTCCGAACTTGATTCTCGGCTCCGGTCGGAAGTGCGGGAAATCACGCTTCGTGTTCTCCGGGCCTCCGATTCAGCGACCCTGATGGTCACCCATGATCCGCAAGAAGCACTCGGCGCAGGGGACATGGTGAGCGTCATGCGGGCGGGCTTGATAGAACAGACTGCGACACCGCGTCATCTTTACAACCACCCAATCAATGAACACACGGCAAGGATATTTGGAGTCGTCAATAGCATCCTACCAAACTCAGAATTTGGCAGATCGATCTGCTCCTCAGGCACAGGGAACACACTACTTGTTCGTCCCGAACAAATTCTTCTCAACCAAACTTCGCAGACTCCACAGGGTGTCGCTGGCGTCATTGTGCAGATCAACTACGAAGGTCCCACGGTGCTGATTCAATCACAACTGGCATCCGGTCAGTGCATCTGGACTCGCGAATTCACTCCCACTGAACGTCGCTCGGGAGAACAAGTTCAACTAGTGATGCCAGAAAGTGAATCGGTCGTGTGATTCGAACGATGCACAGTAACCAGCAGAAGGCATGAAAAGCTCTGTTGAACTTAATGCAATCGTTACTTCACAATTTTTGTCACCGCTTTCATTTTTCGGAACGCCCAGTATTTGAGACTTCCCCAAATGACCGCAAAGACGCCGACAAAAGCCATGACGGTGAGATAAACGGGACGCAGGTAATTCGTCGACACGTGAGATGCCACTTCACCGCCAGCCTGCATCGCTCGATCTGCAAACCCGCTTTTGCTGATGAGCACCGGATTCCCCTCAGCGTCGAATACAATTTCATCACCACCAAGAATCCTATCTGGCTCGGCCAGAATCACGGTGGTTGCCGCAACCGTGAACAGTGTTTTGCCGGGATTCGCTTCAACAAAGCGTCCCACGAAACCAACCATCTGTTCCGTGTTACCTTTCAGCATTCCAACCAGCCCCGCTTTCTGGGTTGCTGGAAGCTTTCCGATGTCATCGGCATGCCGCGCCACAACGATTGCTTGATCGGTGGTTATTTTCGATGCAAGTTCCACACCTTCATCACCAAAACCACGCACAAAGAACAGCCCCACGCCCGGGTGTTGCAATTCCATTCTCAATGCAGCCCCTCCATGAATAGCAATCGCTTCCGCCAATTCACGCCCCGACTTCCCAGCAGCTAACCGCGTCAAAGCCATTTTGACTTGGGCTTCTGGCAATTCATCAAGCGTTCGTATCAGTGGCAACAGCCCAGGAGCATTATTGAGCGCAGCCAGGGCATCAGGCCCATATTTCCCAGTTAGCTTGGCAACCTGTTCAACGGCCTCTTCACCACCTTCTCGCGTTGCCGTGGTAACGACCCGCTCCATGATCTCCTTGCCACCCTTGCGTGACAGATATTCGGTTGCCTCCTCGCCCCCCTGCTTTCCAAAGTATTTCAGAAGTGCTTTACCGACTGAAGCGGCAACCGCGGGCACAGAAGCATGCGCGGCCTGTATCTGGAACGTACTGAGTCCCATGCAAAAGATGAATACCAAGGCGATGCGTCTCATCTCAATTCTCCACTGTCACAATCTGTTCGTAGAATCTTTCACGATAGGCCGCCTCAAGGCGATTACATACCCGCGGTAAAGCATCAGCAATTCCACCGCTGCCTACCTTACCAACACCCGCAGTCTCCCCAAAGCTGTCTGTGGAGATATCAGCACGCTCAGCACCGTACAGAATCGCCCGCTCAAGGGAAGACAAATAATCTTTCAGCTGGATCTCCATTTCCTCTTCGAACTGTTCAGTCATCCACCAGTCTATTGCTAATCCGATCGCCAGCCCGACTCCTAGTCCAACCGCAGTTCCCACTGGCCCCGCGAGACTTCCACCACCGGCACCCGTCGCGGTTGCACCAGCGGTGGCGCCTCCGGCCGCAGCGGCCGTTGTGGCCGCCATTGCCCCGAACCGTACCAATACCCCAGACACCAGTGTCACTGCCGCATAGCTTCCCGCTTCGCTGATCACCAAAACCGTCAGAGCGTTATAAACGCTTGCACTACCCTGCTCAGCAGAATATTCACTCAACTGCTGCGCAACCGACTGATAAAAGGTCTCATATTCCTGCACATCCACCTCGGGCAAGTCTGCTGTGTCGAGACACGCCTGCACATTAACCAGCATCCGCTTTTGATTTGCATCAACCTCACTACGAAACTGCTCCAACACCCCAGCTACATCTGCAAGCAGCTTTTTTTCAGAGAAAAGATACTTCTCGAACTTCTCAGCAACGTAGTCCTCAACACGACCATCTTCGGACCACCACCCACCCGGCATCCTGCTGATGATACCGAATCGAGTCGACATACTGGTCAGATCCTCGACAAACGGTTCTACCTGATACCTATATTCCGTTACGAGTCCACGCAATCGACGTACGCATCGTTCTGCAGCCTCACGGTTGAACTGATCTGTTTTGGATATTTCTGGTTCCACCTCATTGTCGAAAAAACTAGCGCGTGCCACAACGCGCGCGGCCGACTCGATAACGGGAACTTCATCAACCAGAACCGGTCGCTGCTGAGGTATCGAGGGCATGGCATTCACCCCATCAGGCAACCACTGCTTGGCCGCAAAGAAAGTTGCCATTGCAATCACCGATGCACCCAGCACAGCAACCAAAGATGGAGAGTTGCGCGAGGCGTGAGGCACGCGTGCGGGTGGATCCGTTGGAGTTTGTTCGTCATGCGACATGCGATTCATCCGTTATTTTGTACACTGAGTATAGCGTGCTCAACTTGCCCTCGTCTGCTTAGCGTGTTCAATAGGTGTTCGTGAATCGCAAATTATTCTCTCCCAATATTCACATGACACGACAAAAACACGGGCAGATTCTCGAATCACAACCCGTTAATGACGCCATATTTCCATCAAACATCCACGTGAACTATCGGGGCCACCGGAAGCTTGGATGCCACCCGGAAGCCTGATGCGAAGAGACAGGCATCAAATGGGGCAATTCGGGGCGCATGAACGCAGAGATCGTCTAAAACAGCCGAAAATAATCGACGCTGTCCCCGCGTACTTGAACTCAATGCAATGAGATAATTCCCTCCCTTCCTGCAGCCTGTCCGTATCCCTCACTTGAATCGACCGGTATCGTGAACAGCACTTCTGGAATCAGAGGCTTCTGAACCAGCAGACATCAAACGCCGAACGAATTTTTCAAGGGAACGGAAAGCACTGTGGCAATTTGGGACGTCATTGTAATTGGGGCAGGTGGTGTCGGCAGTGCTACAGCCATGCACCTTGCGAAATCCGGCGTCAGAACTCTTGGGATTGATCAATATTCACCAGCGCATGATCGTGGCAGTTCTCACGGTCAAACACGCATCATACGACAAGCTTATTTTGAGCATCCCTGTTATGTGCCTTTGCTGCAGCGGGCCTATGATCTCTGGGGCGAACTGGAACAGCACACCAATCAAAAATTATTCCATCGAACCGGCCTTGTTGAAATTGGCCCTGCTGATGGAATCGTCATTCCGGGAGTGCTGCATAGCGCCATGACTCACGATCTGCCGATCGAGAGATTGTCCCCCGCAGACATCAGGGAACGATGGCCAGGCATCGACGGCAACAATGACTGGCGAGCTGTGATCGAACAAAATGCCGGTTTTCTAAAAGTCGAGCAATGCGTTCAAGCACACCTTGCGATGGCCACTCATCACGGATGCGATTTAGTACACAACTGCGGCGTGCATCAATGGAGCAGCGATTCACGTGAAGTCAAAGTCACCACTGATCATGGTGTTGAAATCGCAGCACAGCTTGTGATCGCTGGCGGACCTTGGACCCACTCATTGATACCAGAACTGTCCACCAGTTTGAAAATCTTGCGAAAACACCTGTACTGGTTTCAACCCGAAAGCGATGGTTTCCAAGAGAAGAATGGGTTCCCGTGCTTCTTTCACGAAACTGCCAACGGTTTCTTCTACGGTTTCCCCTGCATTGATGGCACCGGTGTAAAGATCGCCCGTCACAGTGGTGGTCAACCAATCGATGCACCCGACCTTGATTCTTCAACTGAGATTACGACGGACAGCGAGGATCGGAAACTTGTGATCGACTATGCCAATGACTATTTGCCCGGACTCGGATCAACGTTAGTCAAGACCGCCAAATGCTACTACACGTCGACACCCGACGAGCACTTTGTGATCGATCAATTACCCGGTCATGAAAACGTGTGTGTTGTCGCCGGTCTTTCGGGTCATGGCTTCAAATTCGCAAGTGCCCTGGGCGAGATTGCCAGTAATCTTGCACTGAGAAAAGACATCCCTTTTGAAATTGAGCCATTCGCAATCAAGCGATTCAGTTAAACACCCCGAATCGCAAAACCAGATTCCAAGATACTGGAAAACTCACAGCACTGAAATGTTCAATCAACGACAAGATCATTGCCGTTTAGCCCTCCGATTCACTGCTCCCAAAAATCGATCACTCTGGCTTTGTCCAGCACTGGTTTGAGCACATCAACAAACGCAAGATGATCAGGGTGCGGCAAGTACACATCGCGTCCCTGCTCTGAATCAAACGTCACCATGAAGCAATGAGTAAAACCATCATCATGGCTCTCGGGACTATTGTTGGTTCCCCACTCGAACGCTTTGATTGAATCAATTTTTCCGGGTAACGCAGCAAAAGCCTGCTCGACCTTCTCAACGTCTGCCGGGTCAGCGTCATCTTTGAACTTAAAAAAGACCGCGTGCTTTAATTCCTTCTTGATCTCATTCTGATGTGGCGTGCCCCAATAGTCGATTACGAACACATCTTTCATGTGCGGTTTGAGTGCATCAGCAAACTCCCCTGTGTGAGCAGGGTGCGGAAGATAGACTTCTCGACCCGCTTCATCCTTGAACGTCAAAAGGAACGCATGCGTGAATCCGTCATCAAGTTTTTCAGGACTGTTGTTTGTCCCCCACTGAAAACCAACGATCGCATCAATCTTTTCTGGCAAGGCGGCGAACGCCTCTGTGACGCCCGCAATGTCCTGTTCATTCGAGTCTTCGTTGAACGAAAAGAACACGGCGTGTCGTAACAATTTTCCATTCGCATCTTCCATGGCGACTTCCTTGGCAGTATCGGCTGGCTGTTTTCCTGCCGATTCGGTCGTGATAACTGGGGCCTGTCTCTTATACACATCTCCGAGCCCACGAGACCGAGGCTGATCTCG
>CAJXTM010000163.1 GCA_913061385.1 uncultured Rhodopirellula sp.
CGAGATCAGCCTCGGTCTCGTGGGCTCGGAGATGTGTATAAGAGACAGCTTCGGGGTTGCTGCCGTCGCCGACGAATTCTTCGCGGGGAAGTCTGACATGGGGCCAGTTGCCGTTGCCGGGACGGACGCGGACGACCCGACCGGGGCGGATGCCTTCGGTGATGAGGTCAGTCTCAAATCGGATCTGGATACCACTGCTACCCAGGGGCACCTTTCCGTCTGTCTTTGTCACCTCAAGAATCCCCCCGCGCGAGGCCATGTGTTCGGGACCATAGTTGCCGCCAGCGTGCTTCAGGGTGTTTTCGACTCCATTCATCATGGCGGAGACATCCTGCTTGAAATCGGCATAGAGCGAATCATCCATGCCGCCGAACAAAGTTGCGGTAATGGTCGCGTGGCCGAACTTGCCGTACTGGACAGCATCGACCCAAGCGGGCATCCAGCGACTGCGGATGAGTGCTTTGTGCGTTTCAGTCTGGTTTTGGGCGGCACGCTGAATGGCGGTGTCATCAAGCCAGATGTCCGAGATATGAAAGCGAGTGAACACGCCGTCTGGCGTGGGCTTCCAAGTGATGCCTAGCAGGACGGATTGGCCGTCGAGCGATTTCTTTCCGCTATCTGGCCAGATGCCCTCAGCGATCAGGTCCGCAACTCCGAGGCGCTCGCGGCCGCGCCAAATGTGTGTGGCGGCGTCGAAGGTCAGCGTTTCCTCGCTGGCCTTGTCGTCTCCGCCTGCCTTTGGTGCTCGACTGGCGACGATCATCCCCTGCTTGTTCTTGAGTTCCACTTCTTTCAGCTTCCAGACTTTGCCCTCGCGCTGGCAGTGGCTGGGTTCGTCTTCGAGGAGGAGCACATGGTTCTCGGCGGGAAAGATTCCCGCGCCACTGTAGCCGGAATTTTTCTTTTTGTTGTTAACCGGCAACACCGGTACAGCGGAGATCTTTGGGTCTGGCGGGAGAAAGCCCCGAACGTGCAGCACAGTGCCGAGCGGGATATCCCGGAGATCCGCCGGCGCACCGTGATAGCGGACGATGCCGTACGGGAGCATGGCGAAGGGGTGCGGAGCGTTTCGGAAATACATGCCCGCCCCTTGCACGCGGATGCTGCCGCGACGGTTGGCGTGATCCACGAACACCAGTTCACCCCGGTAGGAGAGCGCTTCTTCCAGAGGAGGAAACTTCCCCGCCACGGGTCGGAAAGGTTCACCTTCGGCATTAGTGGTGCTTGCGAGCAGGGCCATGCCGAGGTAGAGCGTGGCGGCCCTGAAGGTAGAATTGAGTTGTGTCATCTTTCAATTTCTCAGCATCAATATTTCGGGAAGATGTCGGGGGTCGGAAAGCGATCCTCGGGGCTGTTGTTGAATAGGTATTCCTCCCTGGGGATCTGCATCTTCGGCCAGCTTTCTGGCCGGATACGAACGACTCTACCGGGGCGAATCCCCTCGATGATCAGGTCAGTCTCAAATCGGATTCGGATACCGCTGCTGCCGAGCGGAATTTCTCCGGCGGGCTTGGTGACGTCAAGAATTTTGCCACTGGAAGCCATGTGAGCAGGCCCGTAGTGGCCGGCTGCGTGCTTCAAGGTGTTCTCGGATCCATTGATCTGTGCGGCAATGCCTTTCTGGAAGTCGTTATAGAGCGATTCATCCATGCCGCCGAACAGAGTCGCGGTGACAGTCGCGCGGCCGAACGTCCCATACTTGACGGCATTAACCGAAGCCGGCATCCACCGGCTGCGGGTGAAAATTTTGTGTGTCTCGGTCTGAAAATGGGCTGCGTCTTGGATCGCGTCGTCGTCCAGCCAAATGTCCGAAATGTGGAATTGGGTAAAAGCGCCACTCAACCCATCCCCTGGTGCAGGCTTCCAGGTGATTCCGAGCAGGACGACCTTCCCACCGAGGTCTTTCTTGCCGCTGGCGGGCCACGCGTCTTCGGTGACTAGGTCCGCGACTCGAATGCGCTCGCGGCCGCGCCAGATGCGAGTGGCGGCATCGAAAGTCAACTCTTCGGGGGTGGAGTTGCCGTCTCCACCCGCCTTCGGTTCGCGGCTAGCGATGATCTTTCCTACGTTGTTCCTGATTCTCACTTCTAGGAGCTTCCAAACCAGTCCTTCTCGCAGGCAGTAACTGGGCTCGTCTTGGAGCAGGAGCACATGGTTCTCGGCGGGAAAGATACCGGTGCCACGATAATGCCCCACGTCTTTCTCCTTGTTGTGAACCGGCAATACCGGCACGGCGGAAAGCTTCGGGTCAGGCGGGAGAAAGGCTCGGACATGCATCACGGTGCCGAGCGGAAGATCGCGGAGTTCCGCCGGAGCGCCATGATACCTGACGATCCCATACGGCAGCATGGCGAAGGGGTGAGGATCGTTTCGGTAGAACTTGCCATCCCCCTGCACACGGATGCTGCCACGCCGGTTGGCATGATCCACGAACACAAGTTCGCCCCGGTAGGAGTGCGCCTTTTCCAACGACGGGAATTTTCCCGGCTCGGGTCGGAAGGGCTCGTCGGCGAAGTTGAAGGAAGTGCCGAAGAGGAACAAAGAAAGTCTGAGGCAGAACGCCGCTAGCGGTAGCAGCACTCTGGAAACCCGGGGGGTTAGCGAGAAACAAGCCGCTTCAGCATCAAATTGCTCGCTTACACTTCGGGTTGCCTTTCTCAGCACTCTCATACTTCGATCACCTTGTTGCTATCGCCAAACGTGTCGACTTCAACACCCATCCGCTGAGCCATTAAGAGCAACAGATTGCTCATGTGTGCATCTGTGTTTGCCGGGCGACTGCAAAGCCCATAGTGTTGACTGGAATTATCGAGTTGGTATCCGTCGAAGTGCCCTTGATTGAAATCGAGGTGGCTGCCGTGCTTCAAACCAAGGTCCGCACCACCGGCAAGCACCAACGGAAGGTTGGCATTTCCGTGGCTGTGGCCATAGGACATGCCGCTGCCAAAGAGCGACATCGTCGAACCCATCAGTGGCTTGCCATTAACGTCTTTCGTCTCTTCGAGCCGCGAAAGGAAGTAACCGAATTGTTCAATCGCAAAGGTGTCGTAATTGGTCAACTTCTCCATGTATCCTTCATCACCGCCGTGATGACTGAGCTGATGCCGCGACTCGGTGATGCCGATTTCCGGAATCGCAATGGCCTGACCTTCCCCTCCCAGACTGAAACTAGCCACACGTGTCAAATCAGTTTGAAAAGCCAATACCATGAGATCGTAGACCGTACGGAAATAGTCGCCGGCTTGAGTTTGGGGGATGTTACGATTTGTGCGTTTGCGATCGGCCTCCGAAATTTCAGGTAGCGGTGTATCGAGCCACGCGTCAGCCCGTCTTGTACGAATCTCTGCCTCACGAACGGAACTGAGGTATTGATCCAGCCGCCCTTTGTCAGCAGCCCCCATCTTCTGCTCAAGCCGTCGAACTTCCGCAAGATTGTCATCGAGGACACTGGCTTTGCGACGCAACGCCCTACGCTGAGCTGCAACGCCACCCTTGGGTTCTTCAAAGAGAGCTGCGAAAATTTCGCTACAACGGCGCATCGCAGGAAGCTGAACGCCATCCGCAGTCCAAGCGAGAGAGCCCTGTGTGATTGCGATTTCCATGGACGGATAGCGGGTATGCTGTGCCGTGACTTCGGCCATCTTCTGGTCGACGGAAATCGTATTGCGCTCCGAAGCCCCAATCTTTCCGCCGGTCAACCAGATGTCAATGCAGTTGTGATGATGGCCAAGACTTCCCGGATGATGCAAACCGCTGACAGGGGTGATGACCTGACGGTACTTCTCCAGAGGCTTCAGGGACTGGGAAAAATCGTAGTCTTTGCCTGGCTTTGTAATCTGATAATTCAGGGAGTGAACACCGTTCGCAAGATAGATGAAAGCACTGCGCCTTGGTGTTGTGATCTGCTCCGCCGCTCTGAGTGGGATCATGCATTCCAACATCGGCAGTGAAATGCAAGTTCCCAACGCACGAAGAGCATGCCGGCGATCAATCAACCAGGATTGCGAAAGAAAGTTGCTCATAGGGAAGCCTTCGTAGCGGGAGTTTTATGTACGTTGGAGGGAGGCAGATTCGTTATTCATCAGGCACTGGTCAACAGTGGTGACTCATCGCTTTTGGATCAGTTCCGAGAGGGCCACAGCACGGACAATGTCCTTGATTCGGTATTGGTTTTTTTTCGCTTCTACCTCAATCGACTTGAGATCGTCTTCGTCATCAATCGTGAGTACTCGGCGGAGCGCGTAAGTGCAAAGATGTTCAATGAAGGCGCGGACGACTTTGTCGCGATCTTCAAGCAGCAACTGTTTGAATTGGACGGAATCGATGAACGACCGACCATCGGGCATTATCCCTGAGGCATCCACCAAGGGATCCTTCCCTACTCCTGCTGGAACCTGCTCACGGGTGCGCCATCGCCCGATGGCATCATATTGGTCAAATGCCAGGCCCAGCGGATCGATGCTTCGATGGCAGGCGGCACAGTTCGCGTTCTTGGCGTGCGCCTCGATTCTTTGCCGAATCGTAATTTTGGTTCCCTTGGGCGGAATGGGCTCAATCGGATCAACGTTGGCGGGGGGCGGGGGCGGAGTCCTGTTAAAAATCGTCTCGCTCAGCCAGACGCCACGATGCACCGGGCGATGGCGTGTTCCATCCGAGGTCAACCCGAGCACGGCACCCATCGTGAGTAGGCCACCTCGGTGGTCCTCGGGTTTCAGTGAAATGCGTTGAAAACCATCCACTTGCGGCTCTGGCAGTCCGTAGAAATCGCAGAGCCGGGCATTGGCCATCGTCCAGTCGGAACCAAGCAAGGCTTCGATGGGCAAATTCGTCACGAGCATCTCGCGGAAATACTCGACCGGTTCAGCTCGCATACTTGTCTCAAGCCAATCGTCGTAGAGAGGGTACAGTTTTTTGTCCGGTGGAAACATGCCCACGCGATGCAACTGCAACCACTGCCGGGTGAAATCGTCAATGAATCGATTCATGCGACTGTCTGCCAACATCCGATCCACTTGTTTCTTCAGGCCTTCGCCATTCAGGGAGCCGCCTCTGGCAGCAGCAAAGAGACGCTCGTCAGGCATCGAACTCCAGAGCAGATATGAAAGCCGCGAAGCAAGTTCCCAACCAGTTAGTCGTTCGCGATCCTTAGGTTCACCTTCGACCAGATAGATAAAGTTTCTTGACGTGAGCACACCCTGCAGCGCGATCCGATAAGCATCGGTCACCTCCTCACCCGAATCGCGTTCCGCGTTGTAAGATTGCAGATAGTCTTTCAGTTCTTCTGGTTTGACAGGTCGCCGCCAAGCCCGTTGAGCAAAGCGTTGCAGGTGCTCCGCAACGACGGTCGGTGTTGCGTCATCAGGTGGCACCACTCCCGTTCTCCGGGAATTTTCGGTATCCGTGACCAACGGCCCTTCCCATTCAATCCAATCAAGTAGCACCGTCGAAAAGATCCCATTCCCTTTGTCATCAAACATCTGCGGAGCATTCGGGTTCAGCAACCTGGTCTCGCTGCTGTGTGTGAAGACATATCCTCTGCTTGCGATCGCATTACGAAAGGCTGCTCCGCCTCTTCGATCCACACCATCTGTTGCAACCACGCAAAAGTGCAGGTTAGTCGGCATTTCAAGAAATACCTCAAACTCATAAATTTGTGGATTGTCCTCCGCTGCGGTGATGTCGAATTCGATAACGCCATCAACGTTTTCCTCACTGGTCTTCTTGCCGATACTGAGGTGAGCAGGCTGACCACCAGGTGGGCGGATTCCGCTGGCCTGCAACCTGAGTCTATATAGCCCACTGTGTTCCGGGCCACTTGTACCAAACCAATTGGGCTGAAGTGCAGGTTGCACGCGACCTGGAAAGTGGAGATAGCGTAGCGGGCGTTTGATACCAAATCGGTCCAGTGCTTCCTGTTCCCTTGCTCCACCCCCGTAACGCAACTCCGCGGCAGTCTTCCGAACTTTACGAGCCTCACCAAGCGTGGCAGGGAAGGCCCGATCAAGTACGATGTCAGCTGCGCGATAGTAGCGATCCACATGCGATGGCGAAAGTGAAAGCTGAGACCCGATACGTTCGTAACCATGCCACAAAGTATCCTCATTCAATTCACCCGGCTTGGCCGGGTCGTATCGCACACCGAGCAAGTCGTAGACCGTATTTTGGTACTCTTTCCGGCTGAGCCGATAATGTGCTGTTGCTGGTCGGGCCGCCATCCGCGCCGCCTGACCCTCTTTGAGAAGTGAGCTGAGATTCAACACAAAGGCCGCGAGCTCGTCCTGAGTCGGCTGCTGTTCTTCTGCAGGTGGCATCTCGCCACTGTTGACTTTGTCGAGCGCCTCTGCCCAGTGGTGACTGTCCGAGCCCCCCTTGAAATCGCGAGACAATCGGTCGAACCGAATGTCGCCTTTCGCCTCTTCTGCCCCATGACAAGCGATACAGTGTTTCTTTAAAAAGACTTCAAACGGTTCTACAGCAGAAACTGACGCTACTGTAAAAGGCAACGTGCACAGGAAAAGACACATCGTCGTTATCGCGAACGATTCCAGGGATCGGTAACACCTGTCCCTGACATGGTGGCGAACTGACAAATCAAACGACTGAAGTAGGTGATCGGACATCGATTCTCAAACGTTTCTTCGAAAAACACAACCTTCGAGCAAGACTCTCACAACAATCAGAAAGCAATCATCAATTAAACATTAAACATCACTTCCGAACGAGAGTTTGCTGAATTCGCAGCCTGCCTGATGGCTGCCTACAGCAAATAGGCCCATCATTCAGTGATACCTATGATAATCGATCACTGGAGAGATTTCACTCGTGTGGTGCTTTTAGAACAGGATCACGTTGCCATTCAGTTTCTCCTAAACGGTTCACTCGTGACCATCGATCGTATCAGATCGCGAAGCCCGCCATTTTTCTCTGCAAGTTCGGCTAACACTTCATCGATAGCGGGACGGTCGCCAATCTCGAGTTCACGGCCCAAAGCGTAAGTCATCAGCTTCTCTGCAAGGCTACGGGTGAATGACTCATGCCGCTCGATCAGCAGCGTACGGAGGTGACGGATGTCGTCGAACTTCTCACCACTGGGCAGCTGGCCGGAGGCGTCAATGGGCAGGTTCTTGCCGTATTGCGTCCGCCACGCACCGATGGGATCGAAGTTCTCCAAGGCGAATCCCAGCGGGTCAATCTTGCGGTGGCACTCGGCGCACGTGGCGATGCTGCGGTGCTGAGCCAATTCCTCACGTACGGTCAGGGCACCGCGGATGTCTGGCTCGATCTCAGGCCTGTCTCTTATACACATCTCCGAGCCCACGAGACCGAGGCTGATCTCG
>CAJXTM010000164.1 GCA_913061385.1 uncultured Rhodopirellula sp.
TCGGCAGCGTCAGATGTGTATAAGAGACAGGGTGCCGGCTGATCCACAGCGATTTCAACGCCATTCACATCCAACAAACGAACCTGCACCCCTAATGACGCCACTTGCGGACTGACATCTAACTGCAACGTAGCCCCTGCCCGCAAGTCGACTTCATAAAAATCGATATCAGAGCTGCTGGTGCTTTGACCATCAATATCGCCCAAGTACCCTGACTGAGCATAGTCATGATCATCCGTCAGCAATCCAATCTGGATGGCATTCGCTGACGTCGAACTATCAAATTGTGGAGTGCCCACATCCAGACGATAGTTTCCTTCCGGGATATCGGAAGCAAAAAACAGAACGGCGCTATTATTGACCGAATCGTAAGTCACATTTTCTGGCAGCATCGTCAGATCATCAGCGTCGGCATCAGTCACATTCGTGTTGACGAGGCGATAGAAAGCCGGATCAGTAATCTGAGCATCTTCCAATACTTGATCATCAAAATAAACAGTGATCTGATTTGACGCTTGGCTCAGAAAATCGAGGTGAATTGCTTCAATGGTGCCGCTGATACCCGTGCGACCAGTCACCTCAAGCAGCCCAACCTGCTCTCCAGCAAAATGCCCCGTGAACAGGAACTGGCGAGCACCCACATTTTCAATATCACCCGGCTGCACATGAGGCAAAGCATTCAATGCATCCAGAATTTGCAAATCAGTATCAGCTACGTTCAGTAGTTCGGTTTCTTCTCCACCAAACGCCAGACGGTACTCACCGTCCGCTCCGTTGAACACCAACTCCTGCGTATTACGGCTGACGGGTTGCGGAACGACTGACACAATTTGAGCACCACGATCGAGGCGGAAAGTCAACTCATAATCTTCCGCTGCATTAAAAGCCTCTCCCTCCTGACTCGCGAGTGGATTACTACCAGATCCAGTGATTCGAATCTGGTAAAGATCATCTGGAAATGCGACAGCTCCATCTTTCGCATTGAAGGAGGCACTGCTTGCCGCCCGAACAACAATTCGTTGCAAATTGTCCGGATCAGAGTTTCCTGGCTCGGCGAGACCGACATAACCCAAAGCCACCTCGATCTCATTGCCATCACCAAACGTTCCATCCGTCCCACTGCGGACGAGCTTAATGGTGTCCGAGTTGATCGTTGCTTCATCAATATCCACCCCACCTTCGAACAATAGATTGAAGGTTTGAGGAGCAGTATGGAGAGTATCACCCTCCAACAATAACTCACCGGCGTCTGGTCGCACCGCAATCAATCGCGGGCCACTCAGCTGATCCGAGATAGCAAGTGAATAGAGCTGTGTGGGCGTCTGTTCGCCAGAGGGAGCTCCGGGCCCCAGCACCGCCGTCCCGGCAACCTGTACTAAATAAGTACCGGTCTCCGTGAGCGTTAATCCAGAGATGAACTCCCTCGCTCCTAATGCTGTTGCATTTCGCGACTCAATCAATCCACTTGGACCGAATACCGTAAAGCGTAAATCGCTGTTAAGTTTTGTATTTACCGTACGGACAGTACCGCCTTGCCGGCCAACATCGTAGAGTTCGCCTAATGGTGAAACAGAGAGACTGATGGAGGTCCCTGCAGTTGCATCGAAACTGTACCAGTCCGTGTCATTATCTTGATCGATTGAAACATTGTCGACAGTCAGCGTTATTCCGCTGTAAGTGCCCAAATCGGTAGCAGTCAATGACGAATCATTATCCCCAAAGCGATCACCGTAAAGACTTTGACCAGCTAGCACATCATCATGCTGTGCCCCACGGAACGCTAGCGTGATAGAAGGTTCCATCACTTTGGATTGGTTGACTGGGATCACGTGCCCTAAGCCGATTCCATGACCCGATTCGTGGATGAGCACATTGTGCAGACCACGATTGGGACCAGTAGCCCCGTCGCTATTGTTTTGATACCAGTTGTCAGTGGTATCAATTTTCATATCACCATCACTACCAGAATTTCCTCCAGCGTTCGGAAAGAAATTGAAAGCCAAGACTCCAAAGTTACCATCAATCGCACCACCGAATAAACGGATGTCAGGCCTGACACCGTCGATACCCCGTGACGCTGCAGTGTTGCTCTGTGTAACACCATCATCGTTGGGTTCAAATTCAAAATTGATCCCAGTATCAAACGACCATTCATCGAAACTTTTTGCGATCAGTGGAAACCATGAATGCCCGACAACCGTCGTCGATCCGTTGTCCCCATAAATACCATTGAAGAATGCAATGAGATCACTCGCCTGACCCTCGTTATTGACTGTCCCATCGGGCACGATTCCCCAGGTGACCGTCGCAGCATCGCCGACATTTGGACTTGGCCCACCTACTGGGTTTGTCCAACGATTATTTGTGACGTTAACGTTACCTCTCGAGGAACTGCCATCCGTGTTGGCACCCTCCCATGAATCCATGTAGTCCTGAGAGGTGCCGGGCGCAAAAACCGGATGAGCTACTTCTGCCGCCAGTAGCTCCCGGCGTTCCAGAGTTTCATGCCGAAGTTGGCGTGAGGATGCGAAAAGACTGCGTTTGCGAGGGTTGCGTCTTTTGCTCATGGGGAGAATCACCTGAAAGGAGTGCCAAAAAAACGACAGATTTGATAATAGCGCTAAAAAACTTATTCCGGAGTTATCGACAAATTCGCCAAAATCCGGAGGCAGACTAATCTAGTTTGCGCGGCAGCATTTATCAGCAAATCTTGAAAAAAACGACCGTTTTTTCTGGTACTCGAAATGCAACTCTCCCAGGTGGGCAAGCGGTGAGGTGCAAAACCACGGCTTCGAATGGCAAAACAGCATCCATGGCTGCAGCGCTATTTCCCGGCAAGGAACGCTCGATCACCTCACAAATCACAAAAAAACCCCGACAGACAACACTCGTTGCCGGTCGGGGATCGTTTTCATTCGCGTACTGATGAACGATTCAGCAGAGCGATTCCATTGACGGACACCCTGCTTTGGTACCGTTTTACTCAACCGTCAGCGTTACGTCGATTTCATCGAGTACCGAGGCCAAAGCCTCATCGACACTATCAGCCGACGTAGCCTCAGACGAGTCATTCTCTTCCAACGCTTGAACAGCAGACTCAAGAGCAACCGCGTTCAAATCCAACCCGTTGGCTAGCAACTGATCCAGAGGAGTTGCGATTCCTTCATCGCTTACCAGCCACTCCTCACCCACCAGCTCCATGTTTCGGACTGGCAATCCGCTGCGGTTTGCCGCAACGAAGCTTGAAGTCACGCCCAGAGTCGCAGAACCTTGTGGGACAAACTCTCCCTCACCACTGCCGCCCTGCGTCCCCAATACGTTCAGTACTTCAAGTGCATCCAAAACGGTCACGACGCCGTTACCGTTGGTGTCAACGAAATCTGGTGGTGGGGCACCAATGCTGCTCACTGGAACAGATCCAACTCCCCCGCCCATCACTTGCAGCAGGTTGATGATCCTCAATGCATCCAAGGCAGTCACGAAACCATCAGCATTCACGTCAGCCGACATACCAGGGGTTGGATTCTGATAAGCCGAAGCTTCGAAGGTGATGGTTACTGTCGCAACATTACTCTCCTTGCCAGTATCATCATTGATCTTGTACGTGAATGAATCAGTTGCACCGATCGTTCCGAAATTGTTGGTATAGGTGAAGGTCCCATCATTGTTGACAACAACGTCACCGTTCGTTGGCTCGACTACCACACTATTGAATGTGATTGGGTCACCATCTGGGTCAAAATCGTTCCCTAGAAGTCCTTCACTCACATTCGTAACCTGCAATGCTGAACCGATTGGAACGGTATACCCATCATCCACGGCAACAGGGAAGTCAGGCTCACTGGAAACAGTCAGCATGAAATCATGTGCAGCGTTTGGTGTGAGTGGATCTTGATCGTCTGCTTCCAGCGTGATCTCCACGGAGCCATGCTGATCGGGTTGCAGGGTGATTCTCATTTCATCTCCCACGAACTCGATGACCCGCACCAATTCGTGGCTCTGAATCTGGCTCGCCGTCGGATTCACCAACGTTCCCAGTTGGGTAACGTGATAAACCATGGAGTCACCATCGGGATCACTGAAGACTACCGTCAAGTCCTGAGTGACATCAATGTCTTCAACGCCTGCCACAGGGAAAGGGTCCAGACCGGTGATCACCACAGGCCCATCTGGAGTATCCTGGAGTGTCACCAGAATGGTTTGCAGGGTACTTAATGGGTTTGTCCCACTAGCTTCAGTTGCGGTCACCTCGAGGTTCGCAGATCCATTCTGGAAGGCTGCAAAGTCCAAGGTAAGTTCATTTGCGGCAATGGAATGCGAGAACAAGTTGGTTGGCCCCGCTGACGTCGTTGCCGTGTAGCTCAACGATGCCCCCTCCGGATCACTGAACCACGTATTCAAGTCGTAGGTAACGATTTCACCCCCAGATTTTGCCTCGTCACGATCGATCTGATCGACAGGGATACCCAATTCAGTTTGACCGTTGACACCGAGGAAGGTAGGCGCGTCGTTCACTCCTACCACAGTGATGGTGACTGTCGCCGGTTCCTCTGATTCCAAGCCAAGGGAATCAACGGCCGTGTAAGTGAACGTATCTGTGCCACTGAAATTTGGTGCTGGCGAATAGGTCAACAGTTCGGTACCGGAGTCATAGGTAACCACGCCGCCTTGCGATGTCGTCTGAGCAAAATCATCCTGCTTCAGCACAAGGAATTGCCCCTCGACTGAACCTTCATCATCAGGCCCGACATTGTCATTATCGAAAATCCCGACGGTGGTACTGGGTACTCCATTGAGGTCAGCGACCGGCCCATCCAGAGGGATAAAGAAATCAATATTTTCGACAGCATCATAACTATCATCAGCAACCACAGGCGGGTCATTGACAGCGACAAACGTGATATTGACGGTACCCACGTTCAGCGACTGTTGCGGGGTGAAACTACCACCCGGTTCATCGATCACAATGTACGTGAAGGAGTCAGTACCAGGAGCGACATTTCCGTTGTAGTTTTCTGGCGGCGTGTAAGTGATCATCGATCCATCGGCTGACACAGTCACGTTCCCGCCTTGGTCTGAAAGATAGACCGAACCGTCAAGCGTTCCCGCCTCTTTGATTTTCATCGGCTGGTCAATCTCATCGACTGACGTGACGTTGCCGGGAATGTATTTGCCGTCGATGAGAGACTGAGCTGGGTCAATATCCGTGACATTGAATACTGCTTGCTCGTCCTCATTGATCTGCCTCGCAACCACAACCGGAGGGTTGGTTGCCACGGGGGCATCATTGACAGCTGAAACATTCAGTGTGACGGTCAACGGAGTCGAATTCACCAATTGCAAAGCTGGATCAGTCGGTGTGTCAGTGACACGAGCGGTGAATGTAACCGCACCATTGAAATCGGGTTCTGGTTGGAAGTTAAACGTTCCGTCTGCCAACACAGACAAAATGCCTGCATCAACGGGTACGATCGGTCCACTTGGTCCATCAGCATCAACTTGCAGCATTTGGTCAGTCACAACGTCATCGATATAAATTGCAACGCCATCAGGATCAGTGATACCATCAAGCAGTCCCGCTGGATTGGCACCCGCCCCGTCCGCGACGAAGAAGTTGTCTTCATACAGATTGGCGTGATCGTATACGACCTCGGGATTCACGATTTGAGGCGGCAACCCCGGCAGCAGTTGGATTGAGTAATCCTCTACTTCACCACTGAGTGAAAGCCCATCAGGGCCAAGTCCCCCCTCCTTCGAAACCCGGAATCTGGCATACGTCGTCACAGCCGACGGTGGAATCGGAGTGGTGGGTGGAAGCACCACATTGAATACCCGAGTGCTTGTCCCGCCAGTATCGGCAAAGATGTTCGAGACAGCGCCAGTTTGATTAGCTGGCAACAACTCATCTCGCAACGCCTGTGTGGCAGGGTCGAAAACCATTGGAAGCACTTGCTCGCCCGGATCATCCCAGTCTCCGTCCGCGTTGAAATCGATCCAACCCTCAAGCACTCCAGCCCCGGTCACAGCCACTTCGATCGGTAGATAAACCCCTTGGTTCAGCACTCCCAGCGGATTGAAATCGCTGACAAAACTGACACCATCTTCATCATCAGCACTTACGCTGACAGTCGCGGTTGTAGCATCTCCCGAAATCATCACTGATGCAGGATTGAACTGGAAGTTACTCTCAGATCTCGCCTCATCAATGGCGACCTTGATTGCTTCCGCAATGGAAATCGCAGAGTCAGCAGTCTCCGGCCGTATTGCGTAATTGTCCTCATCGAAGGCACCCGAGTTAGCAATCAAGACATCGAACTCGAACGTTGCCTGAGCAGTACCCAGATCAAGGGTGAACGTATCCCCGTCCCACATATCTGAATTTGAACCGCCCGGTGTACTGATCGTGATTTCGGCACCACCATCTGCCAGAGCAGTAAGAAACAGGTTCGCACTATCATGTTCAACAGCGATCGCAACATCGTCTCGATTCGCAGTAACGCCTGGCAACCCATCCAAGTTCGCATCAATTTTATCACCCAACAGTGGGCCACTACCGACAACATGCCGTGGACCGTTGCTAACCAGCCTGGTTGGGTATCGACCATTGACCAAATTGACTGGATCTGGTGCATCACCAAAGTCCAGTTTCGCGGTCGGCATCAGAATGGTGAATTGAGAAGAGAAGTCTGGTCGATTCGCCTCCAATTTATTACCGGCAATGTCCTGCACACCGGGTAACGAGAAGTTCGCCACGGTGCCGCCTACAGCCGCCACACCCCGGAAGAGCGAAGCATTTGAAACAAAGAACGTGTCACCACCTCGATCTTCGGCCGACAGCGTAGTCACTGCAGGTTCACCCGGTTGGTTCACAGAGTTGATCGCTTCGATCATCGCCAACTTGATCTCGTTGGTCCCGAACAGGGATGAATAACGAATCGCAGTTGCACCGCCGGGCACACCCGATTTCTCAAGTGTTGGAGCAGCCGAAATATCAACCACTGTACCGGGCTGATCATTCAGGAAGACTCTGCCAGTCGCGAGCCCAGTAGCCGGATCAAGCTCCGCGACTGCATTGACATCCAATCCCAATTTATTGTTGTTAATCGTTGACGCCAAGGCGAGTGCGACCTGACCGGGAGTGCTGTCCGAAGTGAATGGAATAGCAACATTTCCAGTACCGACACCGCCTCCGGCAGCCACTGCCTCAAACTCATAATTGACGGTGATCGCACCTTGGGAGACCACCATAATTTCCCCATCGCTGACGATGCCACGTTTCAACACCTGTCTCTTATACACATCTCCGAGCCCACGAGACCGAGGCTGATCT
>CAJXTM010000165.1 GCA_913061385.1 uncultured Rhodopirellula sp.
GTCTCGTGGGCTCGGAGATGTGTATAAGAGACAGGTACAAAGGTGATGATGCAACATTTGCAAACAACTGCTTGCTTGCTCGACGCCTAGTCGAAAACGGAGTGCGTTTTGTGCAGTTATACGACTGGGGCTGGGACCATCACGGATCGAGTCCCGGTGAATCCATCGATGAGACACTGCCGATCAAGTGTCGCCAGATAGACCAGTCGATCGCCGCTTTATTGGCTGACCTCAAGCAACGCGGCATGTTCGATGAAACACTCGTTGTCTGGGGTGGTGAATTCGGCCGCACACCCATGATGCAAAACAATGTGAACAAGAAACTAGTCAAGGGTTTCATCGGCCGTGACCATCATCCTCACGCATTCACGATGTGGATGGCAGGTGGAGGAATCAAGCCAGGCATGTACGGACAAACTGATGACATTGGCTATTATCCAGTCGAAGATCCTGTCAGCGTCCGCGATCTGCAGGCAACCATCCTGCATCAAATTGGACTTGATCCGCATCGATTCAACTTTCCGTATCAGGGCTTGAACCAGCGTCTGATTGGCCCAACGCAAAAGGGACGTGTTCTGGATGAGATTTTATTGTGAGACTCGGACACTTGGAATCTGAATCGGAAATCGTCGAATGAGCCACAACGGTGCAGTTGGAACAGAACATGACTTGACGGACCAGGAAGTGGATCACGTCAATGCAATCAGTTCCAAGAGCGGATACTGGAGCGTTGACTTAGCCCCCGTGCCGCCATCAAAACGAAAATGGGGTATGCGGGACATGATTGCGCTATGGGTAGCGCTCTCCGCCTGCATTCCCACCTACATGCTGGCCTCATCGCTGATCGGTGAGGGAATGAACTGGCTACAAGCGGTATTGACCATTTTTCTTGGCAACCTGATTGTTCTCATTCCAATGGTGCTCAACGCTCACGCTGGAACCAAGTATGGAATTCCATTTCCTGTGCTATGCCGAGCATCCTTTGGCATTCGTGGTGCAAACGTCCCGGCGATGTTACGTGCATTGGTGGCTTGTGGCTGGTTTGGAATTCAATGTTCGATTGGTGGTTCGGCGATTTACAAAGTCATCGCAATCTACCTGCCGTACTGGGAAACACTCCCCAATCACTCATGGCTTGGAATCAACACGCCACAACTGGTTTGTTTCACTGCATTCTGGTTGGTAAACCTAGCCATCATCTGGCGAGGAATTGAATGGATTCGCTTGTTACTCAATATCAAAGCGCCGTTGCTGATTGGTTTGGGACTGGCTCTTCTCTACTGGGCTTACCGTGAAGCAAATGGTTTTGGCCCGATGCTTTCGCAACCGTCGAAGTTCTCTTCAGAGGGAGAAAAAGCAGGGCAGTTCTGGAGTTTCTTCTTTCCCGCCTTGACCGCGAATGTTGGATTTTGGGCGACACTATCCCTGAACATTCCAGACTTCACACGCTACGTGCGAACCCAACGTGACCAGGTTCTTGGGCAGGCGCTTGGACTTCCGTTGACGATGGGTTTGTATTCATTCATCGGCGTTGCAGTAACCTCTGCGACGGTCGTTATCTACGGCGTCCCCGTCTGGGATCCTGTTGACCTACTTGCCAAATTCTCAAACCCATGGTGGCAGATACTCGGTTTGGTTGGTTTGGTGATTGCAACGCTGGCTACCAATCTAGCAGCGAACGTAATCGGCCCTGCCAATGACTTTGCAAACCTTTCGCCACGGAATATCAGCTTTCGCATGGGTGTAGTCATCACGGGAAGCATTGGGATTTTGATTCAACCATGGCGTCTGGTAGAGGACCCCACTGGTTATATTTTCACATGGCTCGTTGCCTATTCGTCATTGCTGGGAGCTGTTGGTGGTGTCATGATCTGCGATTATTTCTTGAACCGCCGCATGCGTTTAGAACTTGACGCGTTGTATCGACCAGACGGACCGTACTGGTACAGCGGTGGTTTTCACATTGCGGGTCTGGTAGCACTGCTACTGGGAGTCCTTCCATGCGTCCCTGGTTTCCTGAGTGCGATCGGAGCCGTCAAAGTTGCACCCATTTGGAATGATCTTTACCACTACACTTGGTTCATCAGTTTTGGCATTTCATTTTCAGTGTACTTACTTTCGATTCTCGTGAACCGTCGGATCTCATCAACGTAAGAGTGGGCTGACGATCATCGACTAATTACCCCGCGAGGAAACGGAATGACAAATTACGATGTGATTGCCGAAGAATACAAGCAGTCAAAAACTCTCCCGTGGAGAACTTACGTCGAGAAATTCACGCTAATGCACATCGTCGGCTTCATTGAAGGGCAGAGCGTTGTGGACCTCGCCTGTGGTGAAGGGTACTACACCCGCCTGCTTCAGCAATGCGGCGTCGCTGCCGTCTCCGGAGTCGATATATCAGAGGGGATGATCGAACTGGCAGTTGCAGAAGAGAGAAGCCGACCGCGTGGAATCGAATATCGTGTCAAAGACATCTCTGAACTTGGTATCAAAAGTGAGTATGACCTCGCGTTTGCTGCCTGGTTGTTGAATTACGCCACCGATGTTCATCAGCTGGCGCGAATGTGCAAATCGATTGTCAGATCACTGAAACCAGGTGGCAGATTTGTCACCATCAATACCAATCCAGATGATCCAATTTCAAATTTCCAAATGGGAAAGAAACATGGATTCGTCAAGCGGGCTGAAATCCCCATCGGCAACAGTGCCGAGATTCGCGAAGGTACACCCATTATCTGGACGCTGAGTTTGCCTGCAGGAAAAGAGATCAACATCACCAACTATCATCTTTCGCGTCAAACCGTGACCAACACGCTGCTGGAATCAGGATTTCGTGAGGTGAACTGGCACCAACCACAGATCGATCCTGACGCGATTCAAAGTGATGGCAAAGACCATTGGCAGCCCTTTATCGACACACCTCCCTTTGCGTTTCTGGAGTGTTTCATTTGACACTGGTTTAACGACAGCCACGACAGAGTCAAAAGAACTGCAAGCAGACACGGCAACCACCCTAACGGCCCCCTTCAAGTGACTTCACGATCAAGTGACACTGTAAACCACACCCTGTTTTTCTGCAGCGATTATTGGAATCACTGGCGATGACTGGATTTCCCTGACTACTTGACCACTTGGTCGGTAAAGTCCAGAAACCAATTCCAATCGACTTCTCCCAGACCGTGCCCACCACTGCGAATGTGGTATCCGGTATTGCCCAGCACTCTTGGTTTGTTCAGCGCGGGCATCGTTGCTTGAGTAATTGCTTGCGTTCCGAGCAATTGAAAGACAGGAGCAGCGGAGACGAGCGAAGCGTACTCGCCTTTGGGATCCGCCCACAGATCTTCGTCAGCACTCGCCACATACACAGCCCTCGGCGCGATCAATGCTATCACTTCGTGCTGATCGACAGGAAGTTCTGCTTCTCGCGAGGCATATTTTGAAAATGGTTCGCAGAACCAATGTGGAAAACTGGAAGTGATTCGATCAACAGTTTCGCCATAAGCACGTCGGGACAACGCAGCACCCCCGCACCCAGAGTTGTTGCTGTAAGCCACTGCAAAACGTGGATCTTCACAAGCCGCCCACAATGATGTTTTTCCACCACGTGAATGCCCCACTACAGACACCTTCTGAGCATCGATGGCGGCGACAGTTTCCAGATGATCCAACACTCGACTGGCTCCCCAACCCCAAGCCGACAAACTGCGCCACGCTGTGGGAGCGGGGGTTTCACCACCTGCAAAAAAAGCACGCACACCTTTTGCGTAGCCATCTTTCTTATCGGGATCGACGTCCGAAGTATGAAATGAGGCAGTCGCGTAACCACGCTGAACCAGTGTTTTGGCTGGCCAAAATGGATCATTCTCGGCCACCGCTTTTTCCAGAGGAATGAAGTACCGATTGTTGATATGAATGATAGCTGGAACTTGGCCCTTGGCTTCATTTGGAACGAACAACACAAATGGAAACTTGTATTGCTGGTCACCAAGACTAACGACAGCCACCATGCTGCGACCGGTTGCCAAACCATCCCAGACATCTTTTCGCTCGGCGACCTGTTCGAAATTGAGCGAGTATTCGGCATGAGGCCGTTTCCCATAAACCTCATTTCGGAACATCGCCATCAACTCCTCACGCCTTGATCGACGCCAATCATCTGCCGTGGCGATTTTCGTCCCATCGATGCTGAGCAGTGGATCAGGAAGCTTGTACGAAGGGACCTTGGACTCCTCGTAATTGAACTGCGGGCGTCTTTGTGAATTCTTTTTGACCAAATCAACTTGGGCTTCCCATGGTTTAGGAACCACTTCAACAGATAACCTCACACTCTCAGCGGCGTCAGAAACCTCCGTTTGTCCGTAGCAGGGCCCCCCGCAAGCGATGGTTTGCAGCAAGCAGGCCAACATCGCCGTGGGAATCCAGCTACCATTTGCGGTCACGGTGGGAATGATTTTCATTTCAAAAGCCTTGTGGATGCGGGGTCGGAATGGCCGTTTATAGTACCGTCAGAATTCGAAAACAGTCTGCGTTGACAAAATTTTGGCAAAACACATGCATTACAGAACTCGTGACTCACCACGGTGTTCACTTACGTATCACCGAGTGACCCTAGATCATTCGCCGATTTCTTCTCCAAAAAATAGAACAGGAAATACCATGAAATGTCTCACGGGTTTAGGTGTCGCTCTCACGCTGACCCTCGGCTTTCAAGCCAATGCTCAAGACCAGCGTGAAACGCAGCAACGCGGTGCACAGCAGGAAGAAAATGGTCCCGGTGGACCCGGCCGTGGTGGACGTGGCGGACGTGGACAAGGCGGACCCGGACAAGGTGGACCCGGACAAGGTGGACCCGGACAAGGTGGACCCGGACAAGGCGGACCCGGACAAGGCGGACCCGGACAAGGCGGACCCGGACAAGGTGGACCTGGCTTTGGTGGACCCGGACAAGGCGGACCTGGCTTTGGTGGCCGAGGTCAGGGGACCCGCGGCGGCGGAGGCGGCACTCGCGGTGGCATGATGAGTTTCCTGCCTATTCTCGTAGCCTTGGATGCCAATCGTGATGGTGAGATCTCAGCAACGGAAATTGAGAACGCTGCTAAAGCTCTGAAAACACTCGACAAAAACAAAGACGGAAAATTGACTGCCGATGAGCTCCAGCCCGAATTTGGTGGGCGAGGTGGCCAGGGCGGTGGTGGTGAACGTGGTGGCGGCCAACGTGGTGGCGGCCAACGTGGTGGAGCCGGTCGCGAAGTTCCCGGCGGCGTTCCAGAGCGAGGTGCGCAACGCGGTGCTCCCAGTGGAGCAATGAATGCCGCAAGCCGCCTGATGGGATTCGATGAAAACAAAGATGGCAAGATCAGCAAGGACGAATTGCCGGAACGCATGCAGGCCCTGATGGCGCGAATCGATAGTGACCAAGACGGATTCCTATCCAAACAAGAACTCGAATCGATGGGTGGTGCTGGTGGCCGAGGCCCCGGTGGTGCTGGTGGCCGAGGTGCTGGTGGCCGAGGTGCTGGTGGTTCAAGCCCCCAAGGTGAACGACCACGGCGACCACCTGTAGAGTGATTCCTACGGGATCAACTGCCCCAACCTGTAATCAATTGACGTCTTGGCCCTGCGGTTATGCCAATCGCAGGGCTTTCGTTTTAAATACCCTCAGGCGAATGAGATTGTTTGCGATGACCTTTCCTTGCCTGACCGGTGTACCAAAACGCGTCCTCCATTTTGGGTTTGCATGTTGGATCACAACCTTTTTCACGATTCAAGCCTCTGCAGTCGAGCATGCATTCTTTCACGAAAACATTCTCGGCACGTCGCTGGAATTTCACGTCGTTACTGAGCATACTGTTGCAGCCACAAACGCAGAAAAGATCGTCTTACAAGAGATTGCTCGGCTCAGTGCGATCTATAGCCAGTACGATCAAAAAAGCGAGTTCTCCCAGCTCGTAAAGACAAGACAGGGCGAATCGCAAAAAATTTCTGCAGAACTTGCCTCAACGCTCGAAATTTGTGATCAATGGCAGACAACGAGTGAAGGAGCCTTCAATCCAGCAGTGGCTCAATTGTCAGCTATCTGGGACAAGGCGGCTAGGTCCGGGGCTCTACCAGACCCGATGCAGATGACTGCTGACCTGCGAGCGATTTCCCAGCCTCATTGGCAACTCGACAGACCCGCAGGGATGGTACTCCGCACATCAACCACCCCTCTATCTTTAAACGCCATTGCCAAGGGTGTGATACTCGACAAGGTAGCAACTAAGGTACTGAGTTCGAGCACAAGCATTAAAGGTCTGATGTTAAACATCGGTGGCGACATTCGTGTCGCTGGTTTGATTTCGATCGATGTCGAAGTTGCCAATCCCAACATCGATGCGATTGGTTCCGAAACCATGGCTTCGATTCAACTGACCCAAGGTGCGGTTGCCACGAGTGGTAACTCTGAACGTTTCTACAAAATTGCTGGACGTACCTATTCACACATCATTGATCCGCGCAGCGGGCGGCCAGCCCAGCACACCACAAGCGCAACGGTACTTGCAGAAGATGCATGCACAGCCGACGTCGTCGCCACGATTTGCAGCGTACTACCGATACGAGACAGCGTTGACTTTGTGAATTCACTCAAGGGTGTGGAATGCTTACTTAAAACGGCTGCCGGTGCGATTATCATAAGTACAAACTGGCCCCAAGATAAAAACCAGCCGACCAACCAGAGAGCAACGGACGAAAACCTGATTCTTCCTGAGATGTTGGTACAGTTTGAAATTGCTAAACCTCAGGAATCACGACGATACAGACGCCCTTACGTTGCGGTCTGGATTGAGGACGAGGATGGCTTGGCAGTAAAAACATTAAGCCTGTTCCTGATGCAAAACATACCCGGACCACGCTGGTACCGCGATCTACGACGATGGTACGCCGACGATCAATTGCGGAAACTGGTGAGCGACACAGACCTGATCAAAACAGTTTCAAAACCGACGCGCAATCCGGGAAAATATAAGGTCGTCTGGAATGGCAAAGATGATGATGGCAAAAAGCTCAAGCCCGGGGAATACAGTATTCTGATCGAAACAGCACGCGAACATGGAAGCTATCAACTGATCAAGCACAAATTCAGGATCAGCGAATCATTCGAGAAGACGCTGAAGCCCAATCCGGAAATCAGCGCTGCGAGCATCCGTTTTCGTGCAGAGTGACCAGCGGAACCAACAGATGACGAACGCCGACTCGAGTCACGATACCGAACCAACACCGCTGTCTCTTATACACATCTCCGAGCCCACGAGACCGAGGCTGATCTCGT
>CAJXTM010000166.1 GCA_913061385.1 uncultured Rhodopirellula sp.
GAGATCAGCCTCGGTCTCGTGGGCTCGGAGATGTGTATAAGAGACAGCTGTTAGGCGGTGACTGCATCCCGATGAATCTCCAATACTTCAACAAACCACCAAAGCTAAGCAAAGCAACGCCTCCCCATCAAGATGCCTACTACTTCATGATTACACCGTGCGAAGCCGTCACCATGTGGTTGGCACTTGACGAGGTTGATGATGGAAATGGCTGTATCCGCTACCTAGTCGGTTCACATCTCGGGGATTTGATACCACATGAGCAAACCGCAACACTGGGTTTCAGCCAAGGAATCGCTGATTACTTTCGACACTGCGACACTCGCAAGGAAAGACCACTTCACGCCGCGCGAGGAGACTTACTGGCTCACCACGCATTGACCGTGCATCGGGCAGAGGCAAACGCTTCTGAAACGCGTCAAAGAAGGGCTATTGGTTTCATTTACTATTCTGCTGAAGCGGAACAGGACAGCGTCGCCCACGCGGCCTATCAGGAGCGTCTGAAGCAGAGGATGGCAGCTACAAACCGAATCTAGGATTCACCACCACATGAAGTAACACTTCGATTTCCAACGGCATTCACTTGCGATAAGCTAGTGATTCCTACCCATCCCATCCTCCAACCAGAAATCAAATTGATGTCGTATTTGCACGCAATCGTTGCCGTTTTAGTGACCGCAACGCTGGCCTCAGCCCAAACGCCGAAGATTGAAGGCACCATCGACTCCCATCTGGGTGAGCCGATCATGGACATGCAGCAGGTATTTTCCGACCAGCGTTTTCCGAATATTGTGGTCAGTCTGGACGGAACCGTACTGACAACCTGGGGCAATAAAAATGTTCGGGCACGACGCAGTGAAGATGGCGGTAAAACATGGCAGGCCCCGATCACAATTGCGGACCCAGGATTTCAAGGTGGTGGTACAACGGTAGACGAAGGCACCGGTGACATTCTGACCTTCGTCGAAGAACATCACCCTCCTGCAAAGATTTCTGTTTTCCGAAGCAGCGACGACGGACAGAACTGGAAAGAAGAACAGGTCCAGATTGCACCGGACAAAGCAGGCAACCTTCCTTCCATGCACATGAATGAACATGGCATCACACTTCGGCATGGCAAACACAAGGGGCGACTGATTCGCCCCGCACGCTGGTACGCTGGAAAGAATGATCGTTCACTTTGGCCAGATCACTATACCAATGCAATCTACAGCGATGATGGAGGAAAGACATGGAAAACAAGCGAACCGTTTCCCGAAAATGGAACGGGCGAAGCAACGCTCGCGGAACTTTCTGATGGACGAATCTACTACAACTCAAGAGTGCACTGGCAAGATCGCCCGGAAAACACACGTCGCCGCGCCGCGATCAGTGACGACGGTGGACACACTTGGAAGAATTGGACGCTCGTAAAAACATTGCCAGATGGACACCAACACCGTTCCTATGGTTGCATGGGCGGCTTGGCACGCTTGCCAGTGTCCGACCGAGACATCCTGATTTTCAGCAACATTGATACACAGCAGCCCAAGCGTGAGCGGGCTACCGTCTGGGCCAGCTTTGACGGTGGAAAAACATGGCCTGTCAAACGCTTAGTGTACGACGGCCCAAGCGCTTATTCATCGTTAGCAGCGGGACGCCCCGACACACCGACTGAAGGACTCATCTTCCTGCATTTCGAAGGTGGACCGAAAGGCGGGTCACAGGTTGCAAGATTTAATCTGGCATGGTTACTGCAAGGTCAGTCCACTGGTGATGGAATCATTCCGGGTGACCTGAAATGACCTTCACGGCCAAGGTCCTGCGGCGGCGATTTCAATACCAATTCTGCCTCATGCTGGCGGTAACAATCTTGTGGAACGTGCAATCCACCGAGTGTTGCTGCGCGCCGACGAATAAAAATGCAAATGAAACCAGCACGACCTGTGTAAAGGCAACGCAAATCAAGCCAAATGTGTTATTTCTAGCTGTTGATGATATGAAAGATTGGGTCGGCTGCTTGGGAGGCTATGAAGGGCAGGTACTGACTCCGAACATCGATCGTCTGGCAAAGCGGGGAACCTTGTTCCGCAATGCTCACTGCCCTTCGCCCAAATGCGCCCCCTCGAGGGCGGCCATCCTGACCGGTCTGCGTCCTTCAACTACCGGGCTTTATGACAATGGCCATTGGCTGCTTCCCAATTACCCGAACATCGTAACCCTGCCCGCGTTTTTTCGATCCGTTGGCTATAGGGTCGCAGGCGCCGGCAAGATATTCCACCACACCGCAGGCAATCATCCACCCAATCAGTGGGACAATTTCCAGCCGATCCGATTTCGCAATGACCCATGGTTTCGTGGCTCAAAAACGAATTATCCGTGGTCAAAATCGGGACCAAACCCAGACGGGTTCCCATTCAGTGGAGTCACTGGCTTGGGGCATGAGAACGATTGGGGTTCGCTAAAAATCCAAGCAATTGATTACGACGACGCTCGCTCGACAAAATATGCAACTGATTTTCTTGAGGGCCAACACCGCGGTCCCTTTTTTCTTGCTTGCGGACTCTTTCGACCGCACCTGCCATGGTACGTGCCTGCGGAATACTTTGCAGCTTATCCACTCGACAAGATTCAATTACCAGCAGTGCTTTCAGACGATCTTGATGATCTTCCACCCGAGGCACAGCAATTCGCAAAGAACCGTCGAAGTGATTACAAGGCGATCAAAAACCAGCAAAGGTGGAAGCACGCCATCCGAGCCTACTTGGCAAGCATCAGTTATGCCGATGCACAATTGGGAAAAATCATTTCAGCACTCGACGCCAGTCCCTACGCTAAAAACACGATCGTGGTGCTGTGGTCGGACCACGGTTGGCACTTGGGTTCCAAAGGTCACTGGCACAAGTCAACGCTTTGGGAAGAAGCGACTCGCGTACCTCTGATCATTGAAGCACCCGGATTCAAGCCAAACGTGTGTGACGCTCCCGTTAATTTGATCAGCATCTTTCCAACACTATTAGATTTGTGTGGAGAACAGGTTCCTGATGAACTAGATGGTCCCAGTCTCGTCCCGCTGATGAAGAACCCTGACAGGCCATGGACTGAACCTGCGGTCATTGAGTTTCGTCGCGGCAACGCTGCCGTTCGGGACTCCCGCTATCGATTCATCAAATATGCCAATGGAGGCGAAGAACTTTACGATCATACCAACGACCCTTCCGAATGGCACAACATTGCAGATCACCCAGAATCTCAATCGATCAAGAAGAGATTATCAAAATGGCTTCCAACCAAATGGGCCAAGTCAGCAGCAACCAAATCGCAGTTTGATTTTGATTCCGAAAAATTCCAGTGGACAGACCGGGGCACCGGAACAGTGATTTCCGGCCAGAAACAACAACCGGCAAGCAAGCAGTGAAGTTCCTGCCTGTTCACCGATCATTTGCCCGAACGACATCAGCAATCGTCCAACATCAGCAACCCACCGACCGGAAACGCCCCATGAATGTCCGTTTACCACGCACCATCACCCAATCAATGCAGTTTAAAAATGGTTGCGCTACGGGCATGAGCCACCGCTGGAAAAAAGGCCAATACTGCTCGATCATGACCGAGGCAGGAATTGTGGGATGCGGGATCTACGACCTTGCGACGGCAGGCGAGTTCGGCCAAGCCATAGCGATCGCCAAAGGTACGCCACAACATCCACTCGTCGATCCTGATGACCTTCTAGAAGCCTCCATTGTCGCTGCAACTCCTCAGGCCTTAGCATTGGGCATTCAACCCGGCATGTCTGGTAGAGCAGCGGTTGAACTGATGCTGGCGGCAAACACAGATACTGCCTGAACGGTTGAGTAACGCAACATCAGACGCGTGTTTTCACTCGGGCAATTTCACGTTGGATTTTGGCGAGGTTTTCGGAGGTCCATCGTCACTGCGAGGGGGGGCATGGCTACGGCGTTGTTCCCAAGATAGGTAAACGATAGCGAACGGCCTCGGATGAATTCCTCATGTACAGTCGATCGGCAACCACCACCGGATGGTTCCACGTGCGTCCGTCTAACGCGTCTAGTTTGAACAACTCCGTCTTTTCTTTTGGAGTAGCTTCCAGAAGTACCAGCTGGCCCTTCTCTGCCGCTATCAATAGCAAGCCGGAATCTTCCAGCAACAGAACCTGCCCCTTGCCATATCGTCCCCCCTTCCACTGTCGTTCGCCTGTCTCAAGATCAATACAAGTGAAGATCCCGCTATCGAATCCGTACAGATTCCCCTCATACACAACAAAGTCGTTGTAGTCCGGCTTGAACTGCAATGTCGTCCATAATTCCGTTGCGGACCAAGCTGGTTCATCTGTGCCGATTTCGATCAAACGCGTCCCAGTCCCCATCCCGGATGGCAACAAAACTTTATTACCATCAATCACTTGTGGTTGAAGCGAGCGGTAACCGCCTGATTTCCACTGATAGTCGAGTAGAACTTCTCCCGTCGCTGGCTCATGAATACTCAATCCATTACCGGTCAACATCAGTAACCGAACCTGACCCGCGATCGTCGCAAGCTGTGCCGAAGCGTACGAGTTGCTACCGGCACTGACTGACCAATCCAGTTCGCCGTCGGTTGCATTGAAAGCCAACAGGCCTTTGCCATTACGACCACCCGCATAAACAATCACATGTCCATCAACAACGAGTGGTGAAGCACAAAAACCCCACATTGGAGGCGAACAATCAGCGACCACACGCAAGTCGCGTTTCCAGATCAGTTCACCATTGTGGGGATCGACCCGCGACAACCAGCCCTGTGCTCCCAAGCTGAAGACACCACCTTCGGCAAGCGTTGGTGTAGCCCGTGGACCTGGACCACCCAATGGATCATCGAACCTTGACTCAATGCCCTGCGTCCAGATATTTCGCCCGGTCTCTGCGTCATAGCATGAAATCAACTCACGATCTGCAACCTGTTCCTGCGTGTAGAGCATCTTTCCAGCGACCGCAAACGATGACCAACCTGGACCTACAGGGACTCGCCACTCCTCCTGCGGCGGTCGTGATTTCCAATCACTGGTGAATACGACGCCTTGCTGGCGTGAGTCTCGCCCCTCACCACGAAAACCTGACCACTCTGAGTTGGCCAACCAATCCTGCACCTGCTCAGGGGAATAACCGGCCGACGCTTCGCTGCTTGATTCACCTTGGCTTGCGAGCAGGCGATCCTCGGCATCTGGTGCCCAACGCCAGTGCAGATCAAATGCAAAGTTTCCCCACATCCCTTCGGCGCGTAGCAGATCGGTGTACCCAAAACCAAGCAATGCCAGCAGCAGTGCGACACCGGTTCTCGCGGGTGACTTGAGCCTTGAGAAAGCGATTGCCCCAATCGCAAACGCACCGACTCCCATCGGTATCGTAAGCACCAACACAGCCGGGCCAAGCATCGAGGAGTCGAGCAGTACCGCAGCCAGAGCGAACGTAACGGCCAGCCCAATCAGCCCCAGCAGACGTTCCTGCCATCGGGCCCGACTGGCAATCAACCACCACAACAACACGAGCAAAGCTCCCAGCAAAGGGCCGAACGCTGCGCTCATCCATATCTGCGATGGCCCGTTCTCTACCATCGATGGCAGCAGTTTCGCCACAACCATCACCGCTAACAACAGAATCGCGGGCCAAATTCTAAGATTGAAATACTTGGAGTTCGACGCGATATCGCCTACCGAGCCGGGTTCATGATGCGACGAACCGCTCGAGCTGGCCCCTTCTTGGTGAGGCGGATTACCGGGCTCTCTCCGCGAAACGTCAGATTCTTGTTCACTCATCTATCATCCACCGTCCAGTCCAAGACACTCATGCGATCCAGCGACACGGCCTCATCAAAACAAGACCTCCGCCGACTGCGTGACGATAGCTCGTGAACAACCCTATATCAACGCCAAACTACAGCAACGCAAAACCACTCATTCCCGTCGAAAGCAGGATTTACCTCGAACCATCGTCTGGCGGATCCAGCGATCATCCCAGCCAAACATCAACATCGCAAGCGGATCAACCCTGGTGGTTAGCCATGGTATGTCAGGCTCAACCACCAAAAGATCCGCTGATGCCCCCACTCGCAATCGACCGACCTCGGGCCACCCCAAGGCATCCGAATTGCCAGCCGTGATTCGATGCCACGCCTCAGCAGCTGTGGGAAAGTCTGCACCAATGGCTGCAGCGGTTTCGATCATCGCTCGGGCTACGCGAACCATGCTTCTCTCATAGCCCGCGCCAATATCACTGCCAAGTGCCAACCGCACACCACAATCCTGCAATTGACTGCGATTCATCGATCCGGCCCCCAGAAATGAATTGGCAACGGGACAATGGGCTGCCACTGAATTGGTTTCACTCAAGGCGTGCATGTCATCAGCTTGCATGTGTATGCAATGCGCTAAGACAGATTTTTTGGTCAACAGGCGGGCTCTTCGATAAACATCGACGTAGCCCTCGCCATCGAACAACTCACTTACTCGCTGGCATTCTGGAATCGTCTCCGCCAAATGCGTCTGAATCAGTGCCCTCTTTTCTGCTGCCAACGCTCCCGCACCCACCAGCAGATCATCCGTGCAAGCAATGGCAAAACGAGGCGTAACAGCAAACTCGACCCTGCCGTCCGGCGGATAAGCGTCCGCCAGACTTGCAGCTTCCTGCAACAACTGAGATGTCGATCGACACAACGCCGGATTCGCATTACGGTTCATCAATACCTGCCCGACGGCCGCTTTCATTCCCAGTGATTCAACGCACTTCATTGCTGCCCTTGTCGCGTCATGATGAACCGTGGCGTACCCTGCGAATGCCGTGGTTCCCGATGCCAATAATTGCTGCGCCGCCCATCTCGTCATATCGGCTGCAAAGCACGGATCATTCCAGCGTTCCTCTGCGGGAAACGTCACCTCGGATAACCAGTTCATCAACCGAAGACCGTGAGCACCAACGATGTCAAATTGAGGCAAATGAAGATGTGCGTCGATAAAGCCAGGGCAGATCAATGCCTGTTCGCCACCAGCGTCCGCTGATGCTGGTATTACTTGCTCAATGATATCTGTGATCACCTCGTCCTGTACAACAACGACACCAGGCACAATACCACAGACGCCGCCGGCAATCTCCTTGAGCAGTTGACCAGCAATGATCAATTTCGACACAACGCGTCTCCTGTAAAATCCGATTCAGAGACAACCAGCAATCATGCCCCAGTTGGATCATAAATCGTTTGATTGCTTGGAAAACATTGATCCTGAGCCTGTCTCTTATACACATCTCCGAGCCCACGAGACCGAGGCTGATCTC
>CAJXTM010000167.1 GCA_913061385.1 uncultured Rhodopirellula sp.
AGATCAGCCTCGGTCTCGTGGGCTCGGAGATGTGTATAAGAGACAGGTCGCTGCCTCTTCGCAGCATCCCATCACTTCGATTACGTTGACGATTGGGCCTGTGTCGGCTAACTCTTGGACCCGATGTAGGTGGGCTAACACACGACCGTCATCGCTTGTTCCGGTCGCCGGCAGAATGCCCGCCACCTGCAGACTTGCTCCGAGCAGTTGAATCGACTGTCCTTGCTTGATCTGCTGAGCCTTAGCCAGGTCAGCGCCCACAAGAACAGAATCCATGTCCAGTTCGTGCACAATCCGGGTCGATGCATAAGAGCTAAGGTCGGCTTTTTCCGCGGTGCTGATCTGGCACGCTCGCCCGCCGCATCCCTCGTGTTTCTCTCCAACCGCGTTGTCTCCCAGACCCGACGTCAGCAGCCCGACACTTTGCCATGCCGATTTTTTATAGAAATCGGTACGCGGCAGGATCCCCGTTACTACGATGGGGGTCTCTCCGAGTTCCGCGGGCACAGAAAGTTTGGGCGCCAGTTCTTCTACACCCACTTTTTGGGCAAGAGTGATTCGCGAGACGTATTCCTCTGGAAGAGAGCGACCATGAGCATCTGCCGCATGGTAATCCTGAAGCGTGACGTCCTCGGGAAGTACGAGAATATTCGCCCCCAATTGCTGCATCTGCAAAGCGACTTTCTGTTCCGAAGACGCGACCACACTTTCTACCGCAACCAATGCAGAAACACCGAGGGCAACGATCAACAGGGCTGTGACGCTTTGCCCCGGTCGGCGGAACATTTCTTTCCATACCATCGAATGGAATCTCATGGACGATCCTTTCGTCGAATGCGAATCAAAGCTGGCTTTCTCTGGTTGTTGCGAAACGAACCCAAGTCAGTCGGCTGCGAACTGCGGACGTGATGTTGACGAACCGCGTAGAAAAATCTCGTAAGCAGGGGACTATTTTTTCTGGCATTTACTGCAATTGCACTTGCCCGACTTATGAAGTTCTTGGGTAAGTTCTTCACCGCTCACAGTCGCTTCAAATGTACCCAGATGGGTGCCCGGGGGCGCGAACATCAAGACCACTGGTGTCTCAAGATTCATGTCGACCTGCATGCGACGAAAAAACTCTGCCTCGTCCGAATCGGTTGCGACCGCTTTGACTTGGTGCAGTTTGTCTTTAAACGCTGGGTTCTGTTGAAGTGCACTCACGCCACTCGGGATTGCGTCATCCGCGGTCGGCAGCATGCAGACGATCGCAATCTTTTGGTTTTGTAGTGCCTTGACCATTTCTGAATAGTTCGGCGTCAGGATCGCATTGGTAAGTTGATTCTGGTCAACCTTCTGCGGAAAGACGCCCGTCACGGCACCGTTTGGGGCCACACCGAAAACCGCAGGCAGCGGGATTCTGGAAGCATCAAAGCGTTTTACCAACGTGGCTTCTTTTTGGTCCCGCACGTCGACTGTGACCCACGTGGTTTTCTCCGCGGTCTGGGTGACGTGCGTCTGGATTGTATTCGCCATCCGCTGGGTTGCGGTGTCTTTGGCACGATAGAACATCACGTATGTGTATTTACCGTTTTTGGCAGCTGCCTCCACTTGCTCCGTCAGAGTGGCGGCAGAACAGAGAGAGGGAATGATTGCAAAGGCGGCAAGCACCCCGAGCATACGACACATAACGTACTCCAATTTTCAGTAATCACAGAAGACGATCCAACAGGATCTGACAGTTGCCCCGGAGCCTTAATCGGTCCAACACACCCCTACAATCGAGAGAACTCTATCAAGACGCTAGAGTGAAGCCGACCGCTACAGATTCTCACTCGGGCATGGCTCACCAAGCCCGCATCAATCGACGTTCAATCGCAGTTGAAATCGGTTTGCGTGACTCACCCTTTGCAGACGGCCATCCCCGAAGCGAAAGCGGATTTCAGTACACACTCCGAACAAAATCTGAACAGGCTGTCCGAAAACTGCGTCATCCTTACTTCGATTTGAAGTGCCGGGGTGAATTACATGTTGCGACAGTCTGTCGCAAGAGCTCGCGACCATAATCCAGCCAATCACCCCCGTGTTGTGTCGTGCGATCGCGAAAAGTTCATGGTGTTATCGGTCGGCGGGAACACGAATTGGCAATGTCTTTCCGTGTACAGAAGCCCGAGGGGCAAACACTCAGCGGGGCCTTCGGCACTGCAGGAAAGTCAACTTTCTAGCAGTGCTGATCCACACATCTTGGCCGGGTTCATCAACCATTTACGGAACAATCAGCTGCTCAAGCGAAGTGAGTCGATCACGTTACTTGCTATAAGCCGCTATATCTTGATTCTGTAGCCAACGCTGCAGTTCTCGCTCACCTTTGAGTGCCTGATATTTGTTCAGACAATCAATATCGTTACCAACATCAGCGAATGCTTTTATGAAATCACCCCGGAACGCATTGGCAAATGGTTTTAGGAAGAACTTCTTTCCCCACAGCGTGCTGGCTGACTCGGTCGTCGACCGGTGTTGGGCATACCTCTTTTTGATTGCTTGGGAGGTAAGGCCGACGTAGACACATGTCCTGTTTGCGGAGTTGGAAATCATGGAGTTCATCTTTTTAAACGCTCTATTTTCGGCCACGCCACGATCCATCTCAATAACGTACAGTCGATACTGCTCACTGCCAAAATCCAGATCCACTTTCCTTCCATCGGCGATCATTGAATGGCGTATCTGGACTGCTGATTCCCACGCACTCAGTTCGGAATTGCAGGCAACAGCCGGATCCTCACCGACCCAGCGACGGTATTTTTTCGAGAGAACGATCTCGATGGCAGTTCCATGTTGAATCCTGTCGAGGGTGCTCTTGGAGATCACTCGGATTCGCAGTCGAGCTGCTTCCGGATTCCTCTCAAGCCATCGCTTTCGCATGCTGAACACTGCGGCAACGAATTGAGCGGTTTTTTTGTTAGACATTATCTCGTACCAATAACTGACTGTATGTGTTTGTTTGATTTGGGTGCACAAGTATTCCGTCCTTTAGTACTGCATGGGAGGCAATCCTTCCTCGATCAGCCAATCCTGAAATGCATTCCACGAAGGGGCTGGTGCGGGACACTTGCCATCAAGGCTGACTCTGGGTGTCAACGGAGCGACGCCTTTGAGATAAGTGACTGCTTCTTCGTAACTATTAAATTCATCGGTTCGAGTGATCGGATAGCAGGCCCAGTTGCCACGGGTGATTACAGACCAGTGCGTCTCGCTGTGATCAAAATCGTATGGAAACTTGAATTGCGTTGTTTCAGCAACATCCAGCACGTACATGCGATCGTCATGAAAACGATTCTTCACGCGGTGAAGGTCTTCGAGAAAATTTCTGTTTGATGCTTGATCGTGGGATGTGCTGGCTTGGTTTTCGTTTGGTGTGTGCATAGGACGGTAACTCCCTGTGTGAATCGGTGTATTCTGATGTGCATTGCAGATCCCAATGCGACTCCGAGAGTCGTTTTGGTTCGTCGCGACCCCATCCATTTTCGTGCACGCGGGGGCGCACATTCGCGTCCGTGCACGCGTGCGACACACACATGTGTTACGCGCGCGTTGGGAAAAATGTCAAAAATGTGCGACAACTACTTGACGAGGTTTCGGGAGTTTTGGGGTTTTCCGCGGACACAGGTTGGTTCAATCGCTAAGTCCAATCTCAACGAGACATTTGCACGCAGGTGGCTCAGGTGCGAGACCGCAATACAAAGCGTGAAGTGCCGGTAATGTGTGATGGCTGATTTGCGATTCACAGAAACAAAAGCGAGATTTCAGGGTTGGTGTGATCGCCTCGCGGTGTGGTTTGGGGGTCGAATCCGAAGTCACGTTCTCTCAAAGTTCTGCTGAACCTGTGAGGTTTCGAATCTCTCATGCACCACAGAAAAGCGACCTTGCTGACTTGTGCGTTCCAAATCATGCGACAGTGAGAGAGCGAAAGCGTTCGAGCTTTTAGCTAGTGGGTAGTTTCGGCGTCGGTGCGAGTAGCGAAGAAGAGAGTCGCCTGAGGTCTTTCGTCACCGTAAAGTATTGCTATACCTGGCGTTAATTGTGGGATTTTAGAAGTATCCCAACCCACGGTTGAGGCAACAAACGGGATTCGGGATTAGCCAAGGGTCGTGCGATCATTCAGCGCCTCGTTTATCGATTTGCCTGACCTTGTAAATCATGGAATCCAAAAGTTCGAGGGGGGGTATTTTGATGTCTTTCTTCGACGAGGCACGCTAGTGAAATCAGTGGTAAAACCCTCAATGCCTGCGATCATTAAGACTAACTGGGAATGCTGGCGATGCCATTCACCCATCGAATCTAGAGATGGTTGGTTGATTTGGCTACCGATTTCTGTATTTTCGATCGCTGAAATTGTGGGGCGAATGTTGCCACCCGCAAGGTTGTGGGATGCACTCCACCGCGATATTTCTAGGCAATCTGCTCAGAACAAGGACTGATTAGCCTGTCATGACGCGTGTCAGGATCAGTTCTCAAGTTTGCGCAATTTCACTTGTAAGTATGGGGATGGCCTACTTCGTGTATAAACTTCTGATTGTGGCTATGGGTTACAAGAGGAAATTCCGAAATGAACAACATATCTGTGATTGATCGATGGTTGTGTCCGCTAGGGCTTATTGCGGTTGTGCTGCTCTGCGGATGCAAATCTGAAGACGCAACAGGCAAACCGTTGACGTTGCGGATGGCGCATGTCTACGAGGTCACCGCTCCAACTCATGCGTACGGGACGGAGCTATTGTCTGAGCGGCTTCGTGAGAAAACAGATGACTTGGACGTTACGGTTTATCCCGCGGCACAATTGGGCAGTGAATCTGAGCTACTTGAACAATTGGTGGCCGGTGAGCTCGATTTGGTCATCACGGGGCCATCATTCCTTGCAATGTGGCACCCGCCGGTTGGCGTGTTGGATGCTGCTTTTGCATCACGTGATCTTGACCACATGCTCGAAATGGCGGGAAGTGAAGAAATGGCTCCGGAGTGGGATGAACTTCGCAAAAAATATGATGCCCGCGTCTTGGATACGTGGGCCTATGGGTCGCGGCATATCACGTCGAACGTTCCCATTCGTCATCCAGACGATCTGGAGAGTTTTCGCCTGCGATCGCCTGCGGCGCGGATCTTTCAGGCATCTGCGGAAGCACTCGGCGCAAGTCCGATGCCGATTGCGTTCAGCGAAGTCTACCTTGCATTGCAGCAAGGGATTGCCGACGGTCAAGAGAACCCCGTGCCCGTAATCAAATCGATGGGATTCCATGAAGTTCAGAAGTGTCTGAATCTGACAGGTCACATTCAATCGTCGTTGCAGATACTCGTCAACGAACGCACATGGAAGCGTCTGACTGCTGATCAGCAGAAAGCACTACTCGATTCGATTCAGGAACTGGGTGATGAGGTCTATGACGGATTGATGAAAGACGAGCAAAAACTGATCGAAGAATGGCAAAAAGATGGGACGATGGAGATCATCGAAGATGTTGACGTCGACGCCTTCCGCGAACGATGCCGAAAGCATTTCTCGAAAGGCTTCGAATTCAGCGACGTCTACAATCGCATCACCGCAGAACCGTTAGAAGAGGATGGTCAATGAACGCCGAGAACGACATGGGACCAGAGAACCCAGAAGCCGACAAAGTATCGAACGATTCCAGCCCGCCCACAAGTGACGAATCAGAATCCACCGGCGAACAACCGCTTCCGCTAGCGACTTGTGTTCGATGGATGGTGCTCGGCGAAAAGACCGTCGCGAGCCTGTTTCTGTTGGTCATTGTGTCCACGATGGCGGCACAAGTCTTCGCCCGCTATGTCTTTAACGATCCATTTCAGTGGAGCGAAGAGGTTGCGCGACTCGCGTTAATATGGATGACGTTTATCTCAGCCGCATTCGTGATGGCCGAGGGGCGTCACATCGCGGTCGACATGATTTCCTCTCGAGTTGGCGACGGCGGGAAATTGTTCATCGAATGCATGAGCTACGTCGTGGTCGCAGTCACGTGCCTGTTGCTGTTCATCGGCGGCGCCAGTTTTGTCTGGTACGTCGGCAAAGTAGGATCGCCAGCTTTGGGAGTGCCCAAGAGTTGGTGGTACGGAGCGGGCATGGTGGGCCTCTTGCTGATGGCAGGGCATTCGCTTGTGAATCTTTTTCAGGTGTGGATGACAGGTAAGCCAATTCCGCGTGAAACTCATGTTGAAGAAGAAGCCTTTCGACTCGAAATGGAGCAGAGCGAATGATCCTGGGTGTACTCATCATTGCCATGCTGGTGCTTTTATTTTTGCGGGTGCCAGTCGCCATCAGCCTGCTGTTGCCGTGCCTTGTCTATGTTGCATGGTCACCGGACATCACGCTTGGAGTCGCGCTTCAGCAGACGGTCGGGTCGGTCGATTCATTCCCGCTTCTGGCTGTTCCGCTATTCATCATGACGGGCTATCTGAGTAACGCTGGCGGCTTGGCCGACCGACTGTTTCGCATGTTGCTAACGCTCTTCAAAAAAATTCCCGGCAACCTGGGTTTTGTAAACGTCTTCAGCAGCCTGATGTTTTCCTGGATGAGCGGCGCTGCCATCGCTGATGCTGCAGGACTCGGTTCCGTTCTCGTACCGGCGATGAAGAAACGTGGTTATGATGAAAAGTTCGCGCTCGGTCTGACTGGAGCATCATCACTCATCGGGCCGATCATGCCGCCAAGTATTCCTGCGATTGTCTACGCGGTCTCCGCCGGTGTTTCTGTGGGAGCTTTGTTCTTCGCAGGAGTGCTGCCGGCACTGGTGCTGACGTCAATTCTCTGCATCTTCGTGTATCGAGATGCTCGAAAAAACCCACTGCGTGAGGAAGCAATCGTTCAAGATATTCCCGTCTCCAAGGCAATCAAATCCGCGTTTCCGGTCCTGCTAACGCCCGTCATCATTCTTGGCGGAATTCTTGGCGGGATCTTCACTCCAACCGAGGCAGCGGCGGCGGCCGTAATGTGGATTCTGCTCTTGAGCATCTTTTACCAGTCGCTTTCGTTTCAAGCATTCCGCGGAGTCTTGGTCAAGACGGCCACCACCACTGGTTCGATCATGCTGATCGTCGCGGCAGCCGGTCTGTTCGGATGGGTCATCGCTCGTGAACAAGGGCCGCAAGCAGTGACCGAAGCGATGTTGCAGTTCACGGACAATCCGATCGTGTTTCTGTTGCTGATTAATGTCGTTCTGCTGATCACTGGAATGATTCTCGAGCCAGTTGCAGGACTCTTGATAACCTGTCTCTTATACACATCTGACGCTGCCGACGACTCCTTACGTGTA
>CAJXTM010000168.1 GCA_913061385.1 uncultured Rhodopirellula sp.
TGGGCTCGGAGATGTGTATAAGAGACAGATCCCATTCACGGCGATTACTTTCCCTGCCCCCAACTGAAATCCGTAAAAGCTGATACCGCCGTCACTCAGCTTTTCATCACGCTTGCCTGACGCTACCTTGCCTGACGCAACCCCAGGGGACGCAACCCCAGGGGACGCAACCCCGGGGGGCGCGACCGTGGTACTCCTCAAGTTAAAAATCCCCACCCGATTCAAATCTTCCTGAGTGATCCCAAGACTCTCAACCTGCTCAAGCGAAGGTCCCCTGGAATCGGTAGCGGGCCTATCGAACAGGGCCTCCAACTCCGCTTGCGACTCAACATCCCAAACGGCAATCGCACCACCACAGAGCCCCCAACCACACAGTGCATTCCACTCAGATTCAACCTGTTTCACCTTAGTGATCGCCGCCTTGCCCAGCACAATTAAATCCCAGCGTTGGTAGCCACGCCAATCCCTTGGCAAACTTCCGGACCCGCAAGCAAACGCGACAGCTTGAAACTTCATTGAGTTTGAAAACCTCGACCTTTTCTTCACATCTCCTTGCCCTTTCCATGGAACAGTGGTGGCAAAACCCCGGGAAGACAACGCGTCCGCATCAACTGAATTCAACTCAGCTTCGGGCGTGATTAAAAGCAGATTGCAGCGCAACTCGTCCAACGCTTGATGTCTCCAACCGAAGTACTGATCTAAGTCGGTATACCATGGCGTAACACCAACAGTTCCCTGAAAGCCGGGAAGCGGTTCACCGTCTTGGCTGACAACCACTTCATAACCATTTCCTAACATCCATTTCGGAAGATATCGCACCCAAGTCGCGGTTTTTGTTCCCTCAGGAACGACTATCGGAAGATCGATTGACAAACGATTATCATCAGGCGTTTGGGTTTCCGCATGGCTGACAATGCGATAACTCAAACGCAAATCTGCTCGGGTTGCTACCGGCGACTTAAAAACAATTTCGACGGGCTGGTACCCGACACTCGATAAATCCGTGAACCCAACAGAGACACTGAACCCGACACGGGACCTGGCAGCACCACGCAGAGGTTTCGGGAAAGCAATGACGTGCGACGCCCCATCCGGCAATTCACTCGCACACACCTCACCATGGACCATGGCCCAAGACAACAGAACAGCCAATCCGAATGTAGCCCACTTGATGCACACACGTTGAATGAAAACTAACGCGACGATATTTGTCGATGCGTTGGCTTTGACACAGTTGGTCGTAAAACAAAGATCAGGGTGTTTCATTTCTGAACCGTCCGAGAACACTTAGTTCGATGGATTCGTGGGAGGCAAGATCTGTGGTGGCAATTGCCCATCAGCAAACGGACTGCCGGAAGCGTCCTGGGAGTCGTTATGGGGTCGCAATACCGCCAAGCCCCACAGCACTAGAAACAAAAGAAAACCCACCACAAAAAAAGACAACAAGAATCCCAAAAAAACAAGGATGCTGACCGCAATGATGTAGCCAGCCAAAGCGGCCTGAATGGTCGCACCAAGTAACGCAAAAGCAAGCGTGACTACAAATAGAAAACGAAAAGAAAATCGTGGCAACACACGGCTGTTCAGCAATGGTTCTACAGAGGGTGTGCTCACAATCCAGTTACCAAAATTAGTCAACTGACACACGGACAGCCGAATCGCTGAAACAAACGATCCAATTCACACCGTGTGCCTTACAACCGAGTCCTCATGAAACCGAGTCCTCATGAAACCGAGTCCTCATGAAACCGAGGTTGGGTGCAACCCGACGTTATATAACCTCAGTGCTCTTGCCTCTGGGATTTCCCCACCAAGGCCCTCCTCAAACGTTCTGCAAATACAACAATGCTGCCGCATCCAGACACAGAAAAACTCGTTTCGGCAATAACATTGACGGCAGACACGCAGATTAGGACGTTTAGCTCGCATGAGCTACGCCCCGAATATAACGTGCGATGAAGATAATGGGCAGCCAACAACGGTAAGTAAGGACCTGATATCCAAGAGAGTGCAGTTTCAATGACGTCAAATAGGCAATTTCGACATACCGTCTCGCGTCCGCCGCCCCAACACACGAAACACTTCCTTCCACACACCCCCCGCGACTACATCACGCTCACAACACGACCGCGTTCCCCAAATCGGTGTGAGAAAGAGACCTCAATATCATCTAGCAACGCGGTCCATATCATCTAGCAACGCTGTCCATATCATCTAGCAACGCTGTCGATCGTGCTGAATTAGCAGGAACAACGCCAGGCCCATGAACGAAGAGCAAAAGCCTGATATCATCTTGGCGGCCAGAGAATGTTATCTTAATCCTTCAAAAAGCGTATCCAGGCATACCTACAAACTCACGTCACGTCACGGTAATGCACTAACGCCAACTCACGCCCTCTTGAAAAGCACCCATTATGTCCGAACCGCAAACCACCCCTGAGCAATCTACAGCCACCACCCAAGCGGCCCCAACCAGCGGAAGCTCAAAACGGCTTGTCATCCTGCTCTGCATCCTCGCACTAGGCCTTGCAGGCATGGGTTACGACCAATATGTGGCACGGCCTGCCGTGGAGGCAGCGTACCAATCCATCATTGAAAAACATGGGGAAATCAATGCAAGCCCGGGCAAGACATTTACCAACAAAGATGTCCAAGAATTGATTGGCAAAACTCCCGCACGGACGCTCACCAACCCTGATGGGAATACGGTTGAGATCTATCAGTGGCGAGCCGGATTGCCCATACGTACCCATGACCTGTTTGCCATCTACAAAACGCAAGACGATGCTCTCATGTTCCAAGAGGGAGGAATGGGTGACTACGAAAAAATCGCGGAAGAAATGTCCAGTTTGTCAGGAGAACCAACGGTCATCCAACTGTCAGAAGAGGACATCTCTGCGATGTCACGTGATGACAGGGCGGCAAACACACCAACAGGCAATGCGGGCACGAACTCCGACGCGGCTCAGGAGGATCTGGAACAAGAACAGGAAGATCAGGCAAACAGCGAAGAGAAGAATACACCAACAGAAACCAGCGACCCCGAAAACAGTGATACTCAGGTCGACCCCACCCCTCCGGCCGAAACGACCGAGCAATAAGAGCCAAGGCGTCGATCACTCACGTAGCCTCTACCGGGAGTCACCAACAACTTCCCAGAGGCAAACTTCCGTGGTGTGCAAGCAGAACGATCAAACGCCTGTGCTCAACGACACAAAGAAGTTTCTGGATAGCAGGCTCGGGGCAGCCCCTGACCTAAGCCTAAACCCAGAAAACTCTCTAGAAAGAGGTCCAAGCGTTCCACGGGCTACCGATTCAATTCAACATTGGTCCCACTAAGCCCGCTAACCCCATGATCAGCAGCAGCCCCAGTGTGATGCGTCGTAATCGATCACGCCCCAGCATGCTTCCGAACTTCAAACCAAAATACGTTACCACCCAAAGCATTGGAATCATGGCAAGAGCGAGCACTCCCGGCTCAATTACCTGATTGCCAAATGCCAGATACAGAAACGCCAACGCTGGAAAAATACTGACCAGATACATCATAAAAAGGAAACTTCTGGTTTTCTCGGTACTCCAGTCGTGCGCCTGCACCCAGAACACCATCGGCGGTCCGCCCATTCCGACCAACCCCTGAAAGAAACCGGACAGCGGAAAAGCGATCACGGCCCAGATCGGATGGAGATGCATCCGTGGTTCTGGCTGAATGAAGATGATTGCGAGCGTCACCAGTAACACGATCAGGCCGACTAACTGCCTTACCGTCCCCTCGTCGACGAAATCCAACAACATCAGGACGCCAATTCCCGTTGGCAAAAAGAGCACCCGGCCTATTCCCGGCCAAATAACTTCCCTTGGTTCGATCGAATCACGAAGACTCCAAACACCCCAAATGTTCTGTGGGATTGTGGCAACGAGCAATGAACATTGAGCGGCAGGAATACTGTACCCGCACCACAACAAAGCAGGAACAATGACAAGCCCAGCAGCGAACCCAGCGGCAGCTTGTATGAAAATCCCCGCACACAAGATCACAGCAAACGGGACCAGCGAAATGATCAACTCGACATCCATGCGAGCATCCTATCCGAATCGAGATCAAATCGTCAGCCTACGTCATGTTCCCTCAAGCGTTGTCCAGTCAAACGCGAAAACACGTGAACACGACTTGCCGGAACACGTAACGGCAGAGTTCCGCCAACCGACGGAAGATAACGTTGTGCACTGCGATCAAATACCGCTGTAAACAGCCAGTCATTTAGCGAAAATGCAACCTCAAGTGAATCTTCAACGGTTCGGCAGTCCCGCACCTTCGGCCTGAAATCGAGGCATGGCATGTCAAACTTTTGTTCCACACATTCACTCACAAGGAATGCAGTCGGCCTTACACCGACGGCCACGGTTTCGTCGCGAGTCCCAACCCTCAAAGTACCGCCAGCAGTCAAGCCTGCTCGGTCGATTTGCACAACGCCATCGACCACCTCAGCTTCTAACCAATTCATGGTGGGTGTTCCAATGGAGTTAGCGACAGCTATCGTCTGGGGCTCCTCATACACCATGTCAGGTTTACCAATTTGCATGATCCTGCCACCACTCATGACGGCAATTTGATCTGCGACCCGCATTGCTTCACTTCCATCATGCGTCACATGAATGGTTGTACCCGGCACCGCGCGATGCCACTGCAAAAGGTCATTCTGTAATTGCTGACGCACCGTAACGTCCAAAGCAGCCAACGGTTCATCGAGCAACCGAACAGCCGTCTGCCTTGCCACGGCACTCGCGATAGCAGCGCGCCGGAGCTCCCCCCCGCTTAACTGTCGCGGCGTTTTACGCAGCAACTTCGCAATACCGGTCATAGAAACGGCCTCAGAAAAGCGAGAATCCACTTCACTGGCTGGGCAACGCCCCCGAATCGCAAGACGAATCATTTGCTCCACATTTAAATGTGGGTACAGGCCATCGTTTTGGAACACCATGGAAACATCGCGTTTTCGCGGTGGAACTTTGGACACATCGACCCCAGCCATCAAGACTTGCCCTGAGCCGGGATGATCCAGTCCGGCAATCATTCGCAGCGTCGTCGTTTTCCCGCAACCGCTTGGCCCCAGCAAAACCACATAACTCCCGGATTCAGCTGCCAAATCGAGATTGTCGAGCACCACTTGATCCCCAAAACTCTTGTGCAACCCGCAAAGGTGGACGGAAGTCATACGATATCTTTTGAAGGAGTAACACGCACGCTGGGGACGCTCTCTGGCTAATGTCGCTACCGACGATAACCGGAACCAGTCCTGCTACAGATGATGCTTTCCATGATACAAAGCAAACGCAAGAACAGGGATCACCATCAACGCCGGCTGCTTGCATATCACGTACTGAAAACCGGAGACGGCAAATCATTCGTGAACCAGCACGATTTTGCGATCGCGTCCGAAAATCCGCTGACGGGGTTCCAAATTACTGACTACAACGAATGCATGGGTTATCAGGCCATAAGACCTCATCCAGCTTAAAATCACCGATTCCGCATCGAATCAAAATCAGTTGCCACAAAGCGGCAATTTAAACGATACTGTTAGCGATCAAGCCATTTACCCGGGAGCCACCTGATGAATTTAAGAAAACGGACAGCCTTATTGCTCTGGAGCCTCACCGCAGGAGCGATCCTTGTAGCGCCGGGTGCCTGGTCTGTGCTGGCACAGGACGCCCGCCCCAACGATCCCCCTACGGAAGATGCACCCTACAAACCAAAGACCAAACGTGAGCTTCAGCGGCAGCTCACCAAATTGCAATTCGACGTCACCCAAAACGAAGGCACCGAACCTGCCTTCAAGAACCGCTACTGGAACAACAAGAAAAAGGGGGCTTACAACTGCGTTGTATGCGATCGTGAATTGTTCACCAGCAACACCAAGTACAAATCGGGAACCGGATGGCCAAGCTTCTACGCTCCTTATAAATCAGCCAATGTGGCTTACCGAGTTGACAACAAATTCTTCTACAAGCGAATCGAAGTCCACTGTTCAAGATGCGAGGCCCACCTCGGGCACGTTTTCGATGATGGCCCAAAGCCGTCAGGCAAACGATACTGCATGAACAGCGCCGCGATGAAGTTCATTGAAACTCGGGCAACAACGAAAAAGCCAACAACTGCAGAAAAATCTGAATAGTCGGGTAAGCAGGCGATTCATCGTGTAAGTAACGAACGCCGCCATCGGCTCTCCCATGAGTGCGGTTCCTCCGAGAGCTTTAGCACTTGCATCGTTAAGCGTTGAATCAAACGAGCACAGGGCGCAGGTTGTCAAGCTTTATGACAAGCGTTGCCCGCGGGGCGCGACACAGCCAGCCGGATCGCGAATCGTCGGTGTACATTTTTTGCAAGCAACAATGACCGGCAATTACCAGCTTCCTGGGACAATCGCTTCATGAGTGATGTGAGGAATCCGCGAGTCTAGACCGTCTGTGGGGCAGACGCTGAAATCAAGATCAGACACTCGATGGCGTGCTATCGGCATTTCGCGAGAGCCCGCCTCCGAGCCTTCCGAGAGCATTCGCTTTTGAAATTACGTGTCATCCACGAAGTTTGAAGGTGCGAAAAAGTCTCCCGAAGACTAGATTACTGGCTTCTAAATCAATATTGCTGTGGAACCCAACATGACCCGCAACCGCAACACCAGCTATTTTTCACTCGCTGTCTTTCAATTCCTTGTACCGTTCGCATTTGTAGCGGCTGACGAACCGGCTGAAATCCAGCCCCCAGCCATCGATGCCGCTATGTTGACCATCAATCGGATCTATGATGGTTCAGAATTCAGCGGCAAATCGTTCTCGGGTAAGTGGCTCTCTGACACGGACAGCTACACGACACTCGAAGCTACCGCTTCAGGTGCGCAACAGATCGTCAGGCATGAGGCAGGCGCTGAAACAGTTGTGACGCTCGTCAACGCAGACGACCTGACACCGGCCCAATCCTCAAGCCCTCTAAAAGTCGAAGCCTACACTTTTTCACCAGACCAAAGTCTGCTGCTGATCTACACCAACAGCAAGAGAGTCTGGAGAAACAACACACGCGGCGACTACTGGGTTCTTGACCGCGCAGCTGGCCAACTGAAACAGTTGGGAGGCGAAATCCCACCGTCAACCATGATGTTTGCCAAGTTCTCTCCTTCGGGCAAGCAGATTGCCTATGTTCACGACAACGATGTGTATGTGGAGGATCTACTGAATAGCACCATCCAGAAGCTGTCTCTTATACACATCTGACGCTGCCGACGACTCCTTACGTGTA
>CAJXTM010000169.1 GCA_913061385.1 uncultured Rhodopirellula sp.
GAGATCAGCCTCGGTCTCGTGGGCTCGGAGATGTGTATAAGAGACAGTTCTTTGTCTTCCTGCCATTTCAGGCTCCGCACAGTCCCTATCAGGATCCTGATCTGCCCATGGATCCCCCGGGAAAAAAAGAACGCAAGACCTTGATCAAGATGATCGAACGCCTGGATCTGGAAATTGGCCGTGTGCTTGATGCCCTCGACCACCAGGGACTGGCAGAAAACACACTTGTGATCCTGACCAGCGACAACGGCGGCGCCCAAGGAACGGCCAGAAACCTGCCACTGGCAGGGGCGAAACAGATGTTACTCGAAGGTGGCATCCGTGTGCCGCTGATCCTTCGTTGGCCAGCTGTCTTACCAGCCGGCCAAACTTTCGCAACTCCAATCACCGCCATGGATCTGACTGCAACCGTTGCTGCTGCAGGACATGCCACTCCGGGGTCTGAAAATCCGTTTGACGGCGTGGACTTGCGCCCAGCCTTAACCGGTAAAGCAGACTTGTCCTCTGAGCGACCTCTTTACTTTCGACGGCGTACGATCTCCCTGGGCAAGCATCAAAATGCCATTCGTCAAGCGGCCATCCGGATGGGAAAATGGAAATACCTCCGCACCCACAACACCCGCGATAACACGAAATACAAGGAAGCTCTTTACAATCTTGATGACGACATCGCCGAAGAAATGGACTTGGCAACGTCAGATCCCGACCAGCTTCACGCGATGAGTTCCCTGATGCAAAACTGGGAGTCTGAAATGGGCAAAACCGCAATCCCATTCGCTCCCAGCCCTCGCAGAAAGAAACCAAAAGACAAAACCACCACTCCATGACTCTACAGCGACTCTACAGCGACTCTACAGCGTTAAAAAAGGCAGTTCATCGGTCAGCTTTCTGGCCATCCGATGACCCTCTGCTTGACCAGATTTCTTCCCACTCAAATATCGACCTTACACCAGACCTCTTCCTTGACTCCACCACCATCCATGACCAGATCGATCAAGCTATTTGTACCGGTAATCTTGACACTTGCTTTTCTGGTGCCCGCCACTGCCCAGAAAACCCAGTCACTTTTCAACGGCAAGGACCTCTCCGGTTGGTCAGGCAATGCCGACCTCTGGTCCGTCAAAGACGGCGCGATCTTTGGGCAGACCACGAAAAACAAGCCGACCAAGGGCAACACATTCTTGATCTGGCAGGGCGGCAATGTCCGAAACTTTATTTTCAAAACGAAAGTGCGTTTTTCTGGCAACAATTCCGGGGTCCAGTACCGCAGCGAATACGTGGGAGACCCCAGCGATTTTGTCGTCAAAGGTTACCAGGCCGATCTGCACCCCAAGCCGGAGTTCTTTGGCATGCTGTATGCCGAGAAGTGGCGTGGCATTGTGGCCAAACGATTTCAACGCGTTGTCGTAGGAGCCGACGGCAAGCCGAAGGTGGTGGGCGAGGTTGGCGACAAGGAACAGAAGTTGACTGATAACGAGTGGAATGAATTGACCATCATTGCGGTCGGGAATCGGCAGATTCATCAGGTCAACGGTGTTACGACCATGGACCTGACAGATAATCATCCCGATGCCAAACGCGAAGGCATCCTTGCCCTGCAACTTCACGCAGGCGCGCCGATGACCGTGGAATTCAAGGACATGCAGCTCACACCACTCAAGGGCAAAGCGGCGAAAGCGGCAATCAATGCAGCAATCAAGAAAGAAAGTAAAGCAGCAACGCCAGAAAAACCTGTGTCAAATAAACCTGCGTCTGAAAAATCAGGACTCTCCAAAGCAGAGGGTGCGATCAAGTTGCCCGAGGGTTTCAGCGTTGAGAAACTGTACGAAGTACCCAAGGAACAACTGGGATCGTGGGTTGCCATGTGCTTCGACCACAAAGGCAGAATGATTGTTGGTGACCAGTACGGCGGGCTCTATCGTTTTGCGGTTCCAGCGCCCGGCGACAAACTGCAAATCAAAGACATTGAGCCACTCACTTATGCTCCCTCGGCTCGAGGTGATGGCGAATCCAAACCGAACGACAAGTCGCTGTTACAGATTGGGGGTGCCCATGGCCTGCTGTACGCTTTCGACAGTCTCTACGTGGTTGTCAATGAGCGCACCGGAGTCAACGACAACCAGGGTGTATTTCGGCTGACCGACACGGACGGCGACGACCAGTTCGACAAAATGGAACATATTCTCGCGTTGAGTGCCCGTGGCGAACATGGCCCCCACTCGCTGCTTCTGACACCGGACAAAAAGCATCTTTACCTTGTCGCGGGCAATTCAACGCCCCTGCCCGAATACGATCACTCACTTGTCCCCGAACTCTGGCAGGAAGATCAACTTACCCCATCGATTCAACACTTCATGAAAGGAATCACGGCGCCACGGGGTCACATTGGCCGGATGGACCCGGACGGCAACAACTATGAAATCATCGCGACTGGATTTCGCAACCAGTTTGACGCTGCACTGAACCAGGATGGGGAACTATTCACCTACGATGCCGACATGGAATGGGATCTCAATACTCCCTGGTATCGCCCCACACGCATCAACCATGTGATCGACGGTGCGGACTACGGCTGGCGAACTGGCTCGGGAAAATTCATGGACACCTGCAGCGACACGTTTGGTGCCGCTGTGGATGTGGGACTTGGTTCACCCACCGGGGTCGTCTTTGGTTACGGAGCCAAGTTTCCAGCCAAATACCGAAATGCCCTGTTTGCCTGTGACTGGTCGTACGGAAAGCTGTACGCGATTCACTTGGATCCCAAGGGATCAACCTACGGCGGCACGTTCGAGGAATTCGCCAGTGCCCAACCGCTGCCATTGACTGACATCCGAATCAATCCACGCGATGGAGCAATGTACTTTGCGACCGGTGGCCGTCGTGTCCAATCAGCACTGTTTCGTGTCAGTTACGATGGTCCCGAATCCACAGCTCCAGTTCAATCCGACGGCATTGCTCAACCACAGCGAGACAAGCGGCATGCCCTGGAAGCATTTTTACAGAGAGATGCGGCCGAAGCGTCTTCAGAAGAACTGAATGAGATTTGGCAGAATCTGGGGTCACCCGATCGTGGACTGCGGCACGCAGCACGCGTGGCCTTGGAAAAACAGCCCGTAGAGAAATGGTCCAATCGTATCGCTTCGGAAAAAAACCTGTGGATCAAGACCGCCGCGATGATCGCCTGGGCACGCGCAGCTTCTGCCGAAGAAGACAAACCACAAGCCAAGAAGGCAGCACGAGCCATTCAACGACAGCTGATTCAACTTGACTACGCCTCGCTTGACCAACCCCAGTTGCGACTTGATGTCCTGCGAGCATTAACGCTCAGCCTGACTCGAGGTGGACAACCAGCGGATGATCTCCGCACCTCTTTGATCGCATGGCTCGATGGAATCTACCCAGCCGTCACTCCTCAGGAAAACCGTGATCTGTCAGCAATCATGCAATTCCTGCAGGCCCCCTCGGCCGTCACCAAGGGAATGGCATTGCTGAATCAGGCATCTGGGCAGGAAGAACAGATCACCTATGCCATGCACCTCAGGCATCTCAAAAACGGATGGACACCTGAACTGCGGGAAAACTACTTTCAGTGGTTTGTGTTGGCGGGTGGATACCATGGCGGCGCCAGACTTGCCAACTATCTGGCAGACTGCAAAAAACAGGCAATGGCTTCGATCCCAAAAGCGGAAATGACGCCGTCATTGAAAGCGATCGTGGATACTCCTCCAAAACGTAACCCACTGCAGTTCACAATCGAGCCGCGTAGCTTTGTGAAAGAATGGGGCATGGATGATTTTCATGACACGCTTGCCAAAGGAGTACCTGCAGGGCGTGACTTCAAGAATGGTCGCAAAATGTTCGGTGCGGGAAGCTGTTACGCTTGCCATCGTTTCCAGGGGGAAGGTGGAGCCGTCGGCCCTGACCTGACATCGGCAGGCGGAAAATTCAGCGCCAAGGACCTTTTGGAAACCGTCGTCGACCCCAGCAAAGCGATCAGTGACCAATACAGCGCCAGCCAATTCCTGCTGGATGATGGCACCCTGCTTGTCGGTCGGGTGATGAATCTGAAAGAGACCGAGTACTGGGTGAACACGGACATGATGAAACCGAGCACCATCACCAAAGTCAAGGTAGACACCATCGAGGCAATTCGCCCATCACAGGTATCGATGATGCCCAAAGGTCTGCTCAACAACATGACCGACAAGGATATCCTTGACTTGCTAGCCTACCTGATCTCGGCAGGTAATCCCGACCACCCTCTGTTCAAAAAATGATAAACTTGGACAGTCGATGTCCAAACGGACTTGGCAGGACGTGACCCCCACAAGTCGCGTCCTGCGCAACGGAAAGTCCAAGGGTGACCAACGGACCACCGCGCACGCGCGACAGCCGCATTCAGATCCTATAACTCAACAAATCCGATCACTCACCAAATCCAGATACATGATTGTTCAACCACGTCAGAAAAATTTGGCCTTGCCTCAATCGTCGCTGATGCGATGGGGTTTTGGTTGTGTCTTGTTGGCGTGCTACCTGTCACTGGGGAATATCGCCAACTCGCAATCACCCAACATTGTGATTCTGTTTGCGGATGATCTTGGCTACGGAGAACTTGGCTGTCAGGGCAACCCTGAAATCCCCACACCGCACATTGATTCCATTGCAGCTAATGGAGTCCGTTTTACATCGGGCTATGTGACGGGTCCCAATTGCAGTCCGTCACGTGCTGGCATGTTGACTGGCCGTATCCCGACACGTTTTGGATACGAGTTCAACCCTACCGGCGCGAAGAACGAAGAACCAGATTTTGGCCTCCCACCCGAGCAAGTCACGTTCGCTGAAAGCTTACACGACGCTGGCTACACCACGGGGTTGATCGGCAAGTGGCATCAGGGCGGGCAAGCCAAGTATCACCCCTTTCGTCACGGCTTTGACGAATTCTTTGGATTCACCCACGAAGGACACTATTTTGTTCCACCGCCTTACAAAGGCGTGACCACAATGCTTCGTCGCAAAACGCTTCCAGGTGGCAGCCAAGGTCGCTGGGTCGGCGACAAGGGATTGATCTACAGCACCCACATGGGTAACAACGAACCCGATTATGATGCCAACAACCCGATTGTTCGTGGTGGGCAGCCTGTCGTCGAAAACGAGTACCTGACCGACGCGTTGACCCGCGAAGCGGTCGATTTCATTGACCGTCATGACGACAAGCCTTTTCTGCTGTATCTGGCCTACAACGCAGTCCACAGCCCGCTTCAGGGTGCAGACGCTTACATGAAGAAGTTTGCCCACATCGATGATATCCATCGCAGAATCTTCGCCGCCATGCTGGCCAACATGGATGACAGTGTGGGTGCGGTTCTTGCCCAACTGCGCAAATCAGAACTCGAAGACAATACGCTGATCTTTTTCTTGAGCGATAACGGTGGCCCCACGCGGGAGCTGACATCTTCGAATCTCCCCCTCCGCGGCTCAAAGGGGCAAATGTATGAAGGAGCGATTCGGATTCCCTTCATGGTTCAATGGAAAGGCAAATTGCCTGCGGGCAAGATCTATCAAAAGCCGGTCAGCTCCATGGACATCTTTGCGACCGCCGCAGCCATCGCGTCCGCCAAGACTCCCGCGCAAGTCGAAGGTGTCAACCTGATTCCCTACCTGACCGGTGAAGACGACCGTCGACCCCACGAAACCCTGTTCTGGCGTCAAGGTGGCAAGACGGCGATGCGGCACGGCGACTGGAAACTTGTCCGCATGGGCGGTCGGGCACGCGTTGGAAAAGCTGCTTGGGAACTGTACGACCTTTCGAAAGATGTATCCGAAACGAACAATCTGGCAAAGGACCATCCAGATGTGCTGGAACAGCTGATCGAGCGTTGGCAGACGATGAACAACGAAATGGTCGAACCGTTGTTTTAACCCAGAGAACAAAGACGGCTTTCACCCTGCTGCCTGAACATGGCCACTGTTGAGCTTGTTATTCTGAGACGCCTCAGCAAACCGCTTCCTCAGCAAACAGCTTCCCCAGCACAAGGTGACAACCATGGCGGGATTTCCAGCCAGACTGTTCACAGCCATCCTGTTGGCTCTGGCCCTACCCGCCGTTTCAAGCAAAGCCACCTGGTACGGCGAAAATATCGAACCGGGTGCCGACATCATGATGATGGATCTGCGATGGCCGTGGTGGGCCGAATCGACGTACTCAGCCAACTGGAACATTGCCAGCCTGCCTCCCGGAATCACTGCCTATGGTGGCTTCGCGGGATCTGTCGCAACGATCGGCAAGGACCATCGGCCAAATCTTGCGACTGACGTCCAGGATTCGTTTCGCCCCGGTTCCGTCTGGTCTTTCTGGGGCAGCAATGCTGATGGCGAACCCGTTCGGGTCGAAGCCGCTTCGCAGCACACCTATGCCTATCAGTACATCGGCGAAGGCGCAAGTGGCGCCCTGTTTGGAACCTGGCCGGTCATCAAGCGGAATCGCTGGTACACGATGATGATGCGGGTTTGGCGCCCGATTGGTGACAACGAAAACAAAATTTCCTACATGGGACGCTGGGTCAAGGATGTCCAAGAGGGTCGATGGTACCTGTACGGGATCATGCGACTTCCCGTCGCGGCAGAAGCCTTTACAGGAAACGCGGGGTTCCTCGAAGATTTCGGAAACGAATGCCGCTCAGCACGATCGATCCATCGCCGGCTCGGCTATTACCGAAAAGACAACCAATGGCGCAAATCGGACACGGTGACCATTGATGTTCAAAAAGGCCTGACACTCAAGAACCATTGGGTCGTCAACAAATTGGACAACGGACAAACACTGGCGATGGAACTCAGTAGTAATCCTGCCATGGTGCCACAATTGCTAACAGGAAATCCGCTTGCTGAAGGCAGTAAGTACTCCTTTACGATCAAGCAGCCAGAACGTCCTGCTCTTGACTCACCCGAGATCAAAAACATTGACGTTCAAACCAATGGCAAACAGGTGATGGTTTCGTGGACCATCCCTGATACGGCGGCCCCCCAATACGAATTCCAGATCGAAGTATTCGACAACCCGGAATGCCGGGGTAATCCCGTCACCGTGCATCAGAAACGCATGCCAGTGACACGTCACGCCATCATCGATGCAAACGTCGCTAGCCCCACCATCCGGTTTTCCATGACTGACATTTTTGATCAGGCCATCGATCCAATTATCGCTGTCTCTTATACACATCTCCGAGCCCACGAGACCGAGGCTGATCTC
>CAJXTM010000170.1 GCA_913061385.1 uncultured Rhodopirellula sp.
AACGACGTGCAATTCTGCGAGGAGGATAATGCATGACCTGAACAGTAATTCCGTGTCGTGGATGAGCAGAGTCGCACTTGGCCAATCAGCTCCTCTACTCGTTCGCGGTGTACCAATGTAAACGACTCAAGATTTCATTCACAAGAAACAAAAGACTCGTGCAACGAGGCAACTACAACTGCCGCAAAGCACCGCCGCACGCTTTGCCTGAAATCCAGAACAAAGCTTCTTAACGCGATAATTCGACACTGCCGAATGCGGAATCGAAGTGGGGTGCCGACACGTTTTACCCCACCATGAAACGGCAACCGCAACTTGTCAATGAGTTCCGAGAAATCAGTTCGCACACATTCGGATTTGCAGGATCAATGATCCCCAACAGAAGCAAGTAGAAACTCACCCCACTCATGCAGTGCATCTGAACCTCGATTGAATGAACATAGGCACCGGATAGTTCGTCACGGCAACTCTGCGTCTCCACTGCCAACCCCCGAGTCTCCATTGCCAACCGCCGAGTCTCCATTGCCCTCTTTGCCGACATTTTCTGATTCCGCAGAAATACAAACAACCTGTTCACGTCGGTCACCACCACTTCCGACCCCGATCCGCAAAAACAGATGGTCACCTGATACCGCCGGACTGGCGTAACAATCGTTCCCTAAGCGATTCTTCGCGACGGGTACATATTTAGAGCCGGCCTCAAAAACGAAGGTGTCACCACTTAAATTCGGAACGATTACGGTTCCATTGACAAGCACGGGCGATGCGCTGAAGTTTCCGCCCAACCGTTCTTTCCAAAGCTCCTCACCGGATGCACCATCCCAGCAGATGGCTACTCCCTTATCGTTCACGGTTAACAGCCTATCCCCCACTACCAACAACGATGGCTCGTAGGTTTTCGATTTATTTGACCACAGACGCTCACCATCAGCAGATAGACAAATCGTCTCTGATTCTGGGTACCCACCACTTGCAAAGATTCGCTCTCCATCCGAGACAATCGTGCCGCATGTTGCCTCTGCAATACATTGAGTTCTCCACAGCAATTCGCCCGATGCAGGATCATAGCTGGCTACAGCATCATTACCGCTAATCAACAACTGATCCCGCCCACCGACCGGTACAACTGTGGGACTTGAATAACTGTCGCCGTTGCCTCGACTGACGCGGTAAGCCACTTGCCCTGTCTCGGTATCAAGCGCCGCGAGATAACCGCCTCCCTTGTTGTCTGCAGCAACAATGACAAGCGACTTGTAGATAACCGGTGATGGTGCATACCCGAACTTTGAGACAAACTTGCCAACTTCACGCTGCCACAAAACTTCGCCATCCAGATCGAGCGCTGTGGCAGTGATTGCGTCAGCGTTAAGCATCGTGATGTACAAACGCTTTCCGTCACAAGCGATTGTTCCGTTCGCGTTGGTGGCTTTCTGATGAACAGAATTTTTCGCTGGAAACCCCTCCCGATGAATCACTGTCTGCCAGCGCTGCGATCCACTCTCTCGATCCAAACAGACAACCGACTGAACCTGCTTGCCCTCCTCAGCCGTCGCAAGGAAAACCGAATTGCCGACGACGATTGGCGATCCATGCCCACGCCCCGGTATGTCAGCACGCCACTTCAGGTTGCTCAACTCACCCCAGGTCGTCGCCACCGAACCTGCGACTGCGACTCCGTCCTGATTACGACCACGCCAGGCATTCCAATCACTTGAATCGAGCAACCAGTCAGAACCGCGAATTTCAATCCCACTCTCGCTCGCCGAAACCGACTCGACCGGATTCCGCTTGCTGCAGCCAGTACCAATCAGAAGTGCAAAAGCAAAGAAAAGAAAGACCGACCGAGGTATGGCGGAAAATAAACGTCGCATGTTCCAGAGCAGGAATGACGCTCGCATGGAAACCTCGTCGGAAGTTGGCGTGTCGTAAACGGATCGATTAACAGAGCATTCGCGATGCAGTCTAATGAATTCTGTTCGTTTGCTAAGCTCGCGAGAAATGCATCAGCCCACCATTTTCCAAAAAACCAAACAAACAATCTTGCTTGGAATGTAAGAAAGGCCCAACCAGCCCGCCTCTTTGCTAGCATCCCCACTGAGCTACAACGCTCTCTGAACTTCCTCTTGCCCGCCAACGCACGAAACTTGTATATATTTAAGGCCGTGCCGATTGACGGCAGTTCCAGTAAAGGATGATTGGAAATGGCAATGCAACTTGGAGACCTCGCGAGGCTCGTCGAAGGTCGTTTGAACGGTAACGCGGACACTCCGTGCACGGGAGCCAATCCCCCCCGGGACGCGACCGCAACTGAGATCACGATGCTCGACGATCCATCTCGATTGGAATCGCTCAAAGGCTCGCAGGCGACCGCGGTCGTGACCCGATCAGAAGTCGATTTATCGGTGATTGGCTTGCAAAACGCAGCTCAACTGATTGTGGACGATCCACACCAAGCTTTCGCGAAGATCGTGTCTACTTTTCGGCCTCCGATTGAGGCTCGGGTACCCGCTGCGGGGATCGACTCAAACGCAGAGATTCACAACTCCGCCGAGGTTCACCCAACTGCAACGATCGGAATGGGCGTTTCGATTGGTGCGCGAACCCGAATCATGCCAGGCGTTTCCATCGCTCCGTTCACACAGATTGGCGAAGACTGCCTGCTGCATGCAAATGTCACCCTTTACGAATACACGATTATCTCAGACCGCGTCATCATTCACGCCGGATCGGTGATTGGGGGTCATGGCTTTGGCTATCGACAAGAAGCTGGTCGCCACCTACCCACGGCGCAGTTGGGTTATGTGGTCATCGAGTCGGACGTGGAGCTTGGTGCTAGCGTAACCATCGACCGGGGTACGTATGGCGCCACCCGGATCGGCGAGGGAACCAAGATCGACAATCAGGTGATGATTGCACACAACTGCCGAATCGGAAAGCACAATCTTCTCTGCAGCCAAGTTGGAATTGCCGGCAGTTGTACGACCGGTGACTATGTCATTTTGGCTGGTCAGGTAGGCCTGAAAGACCACATTGAGCTAGGCGATGGCACGATTGTCGCTGCCCAAGCAGGTGTGATGGACAATTGCCCGGGGAACCAAGTTTACTTAGGGTCCCCTGCAACAACGCAGCGCGACCAGATGCAGATCATCGCAGTCCAGCGAAAGCTGCCCGAGATGCGACGTGAGATGAAACAGTTGCGACGTGAACTGAATCGCCTGACAGAACTAACCAGCGCTGCCGAGGCGGCCCCAGTCGATTCCCAAGTCACTACTCAGGACAAGCGAGCGGCATGATTGACCGCAACGGTTACTGGCCAAGGCGTGGACACGCAATCATGGCTCAGCACCAGTCAGGCGAACAAAAACCTCCCATTGGACTTGTTGCCGGCTGGGGCAGCTTTCCAGTGCAGGTTGCCCAATCCCTGATTCGAGAGGGTCGCCGCGTTTGCTGCATTGCAATCAGCGGGCACGCCAGCACCGACTTGGAATCCATTTGCGATCATGTGACATGGTCTGGCGTGGGAAAACTTGGCGGCCACATCCGTTACTTTCGCCGAAATGGCGTTGAGCAGGTAACCATGGCGGGCAAGTTGTTCAAAGCAGATCTGTTGTACCAAGGGTCATTGTGGCTCCGACACTTCCCAGACCTGACATGCCTTCGAACACTAGGGCCTCCACTACTTGGTCGCCAACGCGACGCGCGGGATGACAGCCTTCTCATTGCCGTCACCGACGCTTACGCACGTGCCGGCATGGAAGTACTGGCAGCCACTGATTTCGCACCGGAGCTACTCGTGAACGCAGGAACATTGGCGGGCCCAGAATTGCGGCAGCGACAGACATCCGATATCGAAGCGGGATGGCAAGTTGCCAAGCAGATGGGCGGCATGGACATCGGACAAACCATCACCATCAAAGATGGGACAGTGATTGCCGTCGAAGCGATCGAAGGCACTGATGCGTGCATTGACCGGACGGGGGAATTATGCCGTCGTGGTGACTGGACGTTGGTCAAGGTTAGTAAGCCACAACAGGACATGCGGTTTGACGTCCCAACCATTGGCCCACAAACCGTGCAACGGGTTGCACAAGCCAAGGGCAGTGCAATCGCGATCGAAGCAGGAAAAACAATTTTAGTTGAACGTGAGGAAACCCTCAAACTTGCGAGCGAACTGGGAATATCAATCATCGCCATGAACGACGCCCCGAATGGCAGCGTTCACGTACCTGCGGACATGACTGCTACGTCCGCTCCCTCCATTTCAACAACAAACGACCACCTTTCGGAACGTGCTGCCTGAGTCGAATTCAATTAAAAATCATGCCCCACGCCACCGACCGTTACGAACAGACCGCTCGAACCTGCCCGCCAGCAAAGCTTAACTTATTCCTGGAACTGCGATCGCGCAGGCCCGATGGCTTTCACGAGATTGATACGGTGATGGTGCCAATCGATTGGCGGGATGAGCTGCGACTTCAACGGATTCAAGACAGCCACATTGAACTTCAGGTTCAATGGCTGCCATCGAAACAGGTTGTGGCTCAGCGTCTTGGAGTCGCAAGCGAAAGTCCAGAAGGACGAAGTTTATTAGAAATCCCCTCTGACGAGTCCAATCTTGTCCACCGTGCGTTAACTGCATTTCGTGAAGCATTCAAGATTCCCGATGGCTTCCGTTGTCAACTGGGAAAGCAAATACCGGCTGGCGCAGGTCTTGGCGGAGCAAGCAGCGATGCGGCGTCAGCCCTTCTTTGCGCAGCAAGACTATGTGACATTCCCGCCGACAACCCACTGTTGACCGAACTTGCTTCACAAATTGGCAGCGATGTGCCATTCTTCCTCGGTATGGGGGGAACGGACCAACTTGATGGTGCAAGGGCGACTGGCCGTGGTGAACAAATTGAGTCGATTGAACTTGGCAAGACACTCAACTGCGTTGTGGTCTTCCCCGCGATTTGCCTGTCCACAGCAAAGGTCTACGCCAACTCGCAAATCCCGTGCACTCCAAGAGATGCGACTGCACTGGTGGAACTACTCGAAGATCCAAAAACAACCGATCTGGGACCGGCCATGCTCAATCGGCTGACGGATCCTGCAAAAAAACTTGCACCGCAAATTGTGGAAATCCTCGAATCACTGTGGCATGAGGGGCTGAGAACGTGTCAATTGACAGGTAGCGGGTCTGCATGCTTTGCAATTTCAGCCTCATCGGGTAACGCACAGCAAGCAGCTTTGAGACTGCGAGCACGCTTGGAACCAGGCGCATTTGTCATGGCTACCCAAACGACTCAAGTCCCCGCACAGATCCATGTGTCATAAACACCAGCATGCTTGCGGGCACTCCGACGATGATTCGGAGAGGTCGGCCGGTTAAGGAGGGTCGGACGTGGAGATCACAGAGATTCGCATCAAGCTGATGGAGGCATCAGAGGATCGCCTCAGGGGCTTCTGCTCCATCACCATCGAGAATGCTTTCGTCATTCGCGACCTTAAAATCATTGATGGCTCCAACGGACCGTTCGTTGCCATGCCCAGCCGAAAGCTGAGTGGCAATTGCCAACGCTGTCGGCACAAGAACCATTTGCGATCGAATTATTGCAATCACTGCGGCACAAAGCTGCAACAAGACGAGTCCGGGTATGCAGAACCACAAAAGCTTTATGCGGATGTTGCCCACCCAATCAACAGTGAATGCCGGGAAGAAATCCAACAGGCAGTACTGGCCGAACTCGAGGCAGAACTGGCCCGGTGCGAACAACCAGGCTATCGGTCGCGGTACGACGATGAATTCGATACCGACGAAGCGGAACCGAGATCATCCACGCGCTCGCAACACCAACCGGAACGCCGAACAAAAACAACGCCAGAACAATCAGCTGACGAAAACACCGGTGTGAACACTGACGAAAGTGAATCCCCAGAAGCAAACGAGAAAACAGAAACGTCAGCTACTCCGAAAGCGAATCCGCCACAGCCACTCGAAACGTCAGCCAACTCGACAACGGTCGCAGCAGCCCCCGAGCCAAAACATTCTGACACTGAACCACAAACGACAAAACGCATCGACAGTCAACCAAGCGTTGCAGTGCCAACTCCGCTAAGCTCGAAAAACCCTGCCCCCGAGCCACGAGAGACAACCAACACGTCAACACGACATGGCGAAGACAACTTTGGTGCGGGGATCTTTTAAGGCCGAAATCATTCGAGCAGCATGACAGGGCAGGTTGCAACTACGACAAGATTTGCAAGTTCCCTACGGCTGAAAAGACGTGTGCAGCAAATGAATGGCAATGATTACGCCCTGGTCTTGTCACAGCAGAGCCTCACCGTGTCTTTGTAGATTGAAATCCATGGCTCCTTGCTCGACAGATCCTAATTGCAGGGCCAAGCGGCTGATCACCTCAATCCAAATGACAGCCACGCAGTCTCAGCATCATCCTAGCAGTGGTGCCTGCGATGCCTGGAAACCACGATTTCACCTTCAGCACGTCACAAACCGTTAACTTCCCCTGGTGAAAACTGAGTCGCTATTTTCTAGGCCACGCGAAGGCTTATTGCTGGCACGGTTTTGCCTGCCCGGCCCCCCCCAAGCAACGACAACAACGGGTCAATTCGATACGGCTTGCTCAGCGTGAGTGCGACGCCACCTTCATTGGCAGCTTGTACCTGACTGTGACGTGGTGCATTTGCAATCCAAGCATGAACAGGAGACCAACCTGCTGTTGAAAATTGCTTGATCCGTTGACTCCACTGCTCTGCAGATGCCGCATCCGCCACTGAATCATCCCACCACACGGTATCAATCCGGCGCATTTGCCAACGGCAGGCATCTCGACACCAAATCGTCATTGCGCCAGCAGATTCCGCAAGATCCATCAGTGCAGCGCCGATTGCCGGTGTTGCACTGACGACAGCAACCGAACGGCAAATGGTGTCTGCCGACGTCACGACCGCTCCACAACACTGCAACCAAACCGGTAGCACCTGCCTCCAATGATGACAGTAAATACGCTCAGATTTACTGAAAACTGGATCGAGGACCTTGGCATACATCCCCTCACAACACGATCCCATCAGACAAATTATCTTGGCATCCGGGTAAGCGTTTCGTAATTCACTAACCAGACCACCAGAAAGTTCGGGCCGCTGGCTCTGCGTGACCACAATCGCCCTGTCTCTTATACACATCTGACGCTGTCGACGACTCCTTACGT
>CAJXTM010000171.1 GCA_913061385.1 uncultured Rhodopirellula sp.
ATCTACACGTAAGGAGTCGTCGGCAGCGTCAGATGTGTATAAGAGACAGGTCGAGCAGAAGAGCGAATGCGTTATGAACTACGAAGTCACGATTACACGTTAGGGTTGACTGATTGCAATCCTGCTAAGTCTTCCGCGACGCCACTGCGTGCGGATTTGGAAACGTACCACAGTCCGGATGCAGTTGATTGAATCATGAGAGTGTTGCTTACAAACGATGACGGTATCGAAGCTTCGGGTCTTCTTGCACTGCACGAAAGTGTTCGGCACAGCTTCGGTGATGACGTTGAAATTGTTGTCGTGGCACCCGATCGCGGACGCAGCGAGTGCGGGCACAGTGTTACGACAGGGCGTGCCTTGATAGTCGAACAGGTGCGTCCCGATTGGTTCTCTGTCGATGGGACACCTGTGGATTGTGTCAGAGCAGCCTTGGCACTTCAGGGAAAATGCGATGTTGTCATTTCCGGCGTGAATGCCGGCGCAAACCTTGGTGTTGATCTGCTCGTTAGCGGAACATTTGCAGCCGCACGTGAAGCCGCCATGCACGGCGTGCCAGCGATGGCAGTCTCTCACTACCGACACCCCGACATTCCCAAAACGTGGGACCATGTTCCTATCTGGATGGCCGCTACCATGAAAGAATTCTGCGCCAAAGCAAGTTCATGTCATGCCGTCGCCGACGGTTCGACAGCCACCATGCTGTGGAATGTAAATCTGCCAGCAATTCTTCCCGAAACGCGTCTACCACCACTGGTGCGATGTCGCGTGGATACGAGACCGATGGTCCGGCAGGCAGCCTTGGATGGCAGGCACTTGCATTTCGCCTCAGACTTCCATGCTCGACCAAGAGATTCCGGATCGGATGTTGACCGGTGCTTTGGCGGCGAGATGACAATCACTGAGTTGCCCCTGCCATTTCAGATGTAGCGGTGTCGCATTCATCGATCGGCAACTTGCCCACACGAAGAGGTCGCGATGGATGCAACCATGTTTGTTTCAAGTTGTGTGGGGGTGCGGAACCACTGCAGGCTTTTTCCATCCTAGTGGTCGATTTGCATGCACCCCGTTTGAAATTGCAATTAGGTCGAGCCTGACGTCGCGGTCTGGAATGACTGCGAACCTACAAGATTTGACTGCTACGCATGCAAGACGCGTTGCAGCAAACCCTCGACCTAGTCCGAATCGACTGACAAACGAACCCAAGCGTCTGCTCAGGTTTGCAACTTGGCAGTTACTTGACCGCAAAGAAATTGGCTTATTCGTGCGGCTTGCTGGCGATTGCTACATTTGTCTCTTCGAGTGTCATGGCGACGGGAGCCAAACCACCGGCGGCGACTTCATGTCGCTCGAGCTCACCACGTACGATCCGGACTTCTCGAGGTGCTTCGATCCCAATAGCAACCCGATTGCCCGAGATGCGGTTGATCGTCAATACAACATTGTCGCCGATTACAAGTTGCTCACCTTCTTTGCGACTCAACACCAACATAACTGCTTCCCTGTAATGGAGTGTTTTATTCAAAGTACTGTCAGGTACAAATCACGTGCCAGTACGGACCTTTTGAGGGGCGGAAATATTGGTATTTTTGCGAACTTGAATCAAAAGCCAGAAAAACACAGGTTTTCACCTTTTGGCTAACTGCAAGAAACGCAAATTCGTTATTTTCCGAACCCAACTGAAACTGCTCCTTGCAGTCCCGTGGTCGCAAAACGAGACTTTTGTCGCACTGTGAGACTCGGGTCTCGTCTTTTGACTACCAGTACTATCGCAAGGTGCAGTGACAAGGTTGGTCGCAGCTGGCAACCTTTTTTTAATGCGAAGCAGAGATTTGTTCTCAAAATGCAGGCGTTTTGTAAGCCGGAATCAGAGTCGCGGCAGATCGGGGGAGTCTGACTCGATGGGTTTGTGAGTGTTGGTTTAAGGAAATCTAAGATCGCTTGGCATTACGGTCTACGTTTTTCTCGCTCAGCCCGCAGTTCCGGTGCCAAGCAGGATCACATACTTTCGCTTTTTAACTGAGGTGGGTCGTCACGGCAATTCGATCGGGTTTGGGAATCAAGCCTCGTTCGGTAATGATGCAATCGATCAAATCGGCGGGCGTCACATCAAAGGCTGGGTTCATGACTTTTGCGGCGGCTGGAACAATACAGATTCCCTGTGGTGCGGCGACTTCATCGCGTTTGCGTTCTTCGATCGGAATACCGTCGCCGTCGGCCAAGGCCAGATCAAAGGTGCTGGATGGGGCTGCGACATAGAAAGGGACTGAGTGGTACCGTGCGAGAACCGCGAGTGGATAGGTACCGATTTTATTCGCCGCGTCACCATTGGCAGCGATACGGTCTGCGCCGACGATAACGGCATCGATCTTCCCGGATCGTAACAAGCTGCCTGCCATTGAATCAGTGAGAACAGTGACTGGGATGCCCGCCTGCGATAATTCCCAGGCAGTCAATCTTCCACCCTGCAGGAGCGGCCGCGTTTCGTCAGCGAAAACTTCGATTGCTTGGCCTTGTTGATGGCAGTGGTAGATGGGTGCCAGTGCAGTTCCCCACATGGATGTCGCCAATCCACCAGCATTGCAATGCGTTAGAACGCATTTGGTATCCTTCAGCAATGTCGCCCCATGGCGACCGATGTTCTTGCACATCTCACGATCTTCGTCGTGGATCGTGATGGCTTCCTGAATTAGTTTTTGGTACAGGGCTGAATCGTCAGTGGTTGCCTCAATCACGCCTTTCATCCGGTCGAGTGCCCAGAATAGATTGACTGCAGTGGGGCGGCTGGTGGCGAGGTGTTCAGCCGCATTGAGAAAGTCTTGGCGTGTTGGTGGCGAAGGTGCGGCAGCGAGGCACACACCGTAAGCAGCAGCGATACCAATCGCAGGAGCACCTCGCACAACCAATCGTTGAATTGCATCATGCGTTTCTTCAACGGTGCTGCAGGTCAAAGTAACGAGTTCCTGGGGAAGCCGCGTTTGGTCAATCAAAACCAATTTACCATCGGTGAATGCAAGCGTTTCGGGCGTTTGGGATTTCGGCATGTTTTTGATTGTTTATTAATCGGTATGATTTAACGAAAGTTGGGCTGAGTGTCCCATGCAGAGCGAATCACTCACCGTCGGTAGCAACGGGAAAAGACAAGGTTGGTGTTTCGGTTATCTGCGTTTCATGCAAATGAAGCGCACTTCACAAGGAAGGCATCGTTGTGATGGATGTGGGTGCTTCTGTGAGTTGCTCGTGTTAAACATGTTGTGAGCTATTCTCGCTGTGCTTTTCAACCTTGAAAGATAAACCGCCGTCCCATCTGGTACAACACGGCAGTCCTGCAGGCGGACAGTGATGTTGGAACTTGCAACTGCTCTTACCGTTTAGGAGATTCACACGCTAAACTTGCATGGCCGCTGTGCTTGTGCTTGGCCGATTGCAACACCGCATGAATTCGTTGGTGATGGTGGGGGTCCCGACTCCCCATGAAGATGATTCAACGGGCCGCCACACGTAGCGGCACCTTCTGGCTTGTTGCCTGGTCTGGCTAACTGCAGGTAAGTCGGTAATGGTGAAATGAAGAGAATCCTGTCTTCACGCAATCATCTGTCTTCACGCAATCATCTCTCTTCACGCAATCATCTGTGCAATGATGTCTTGGGTGTTGACGCCAGTAATAAGCAATTGCAATGACTCTCTTTTACTACAATCCTTTGTTTCTTGAGCATGACACCGGTAATCATCCTGAACATGCCAATCGTCTGCGGACCGTCATGGGTCGCTTGCGGACGACTGACTTTTTTTCCGAAATGCAGCAGCCCGACTGGTTACCGGCGTCTTTGGATCAATTGCTACAGGTTCATTCTTCTGATTCGATTACGGAAATGGAAAGTTTCATTAACCGGGGGGGTGGGCAAATCGAAGCCGATACTATTGTCAGTTTGCAATCCTTGGAAGCAGCCCGCATGGGATCAGGTGCTGCCTGTGATGCGGTGCACCGTGTCGTTGCGGGTGAAGCACGCAATGCTTTCTGTCTGATAAGGCCGCCGGGGCACCACGCGCTAGAAGAACATCCGATGGGATTCTGTCTCGTGAATCATGTCGCGGTCGCTGCTCGCGAGTTGGTGAAGCAACATGGTCTTGAACGCGTGATGATTGTCGATTGGGATGTGCATCATGGGAACGGTACACAGGCAGCCTTTTGGGAGGATTCGCAGGTTGCCTTTCTTTCGATGCATCGTTCGCCTTTTTACCCCGGTGGCGGAGACGCACATGAAACAGGTGCGGGTGATGGTCAAGGGCTGAACGTCAACCTGCCAGTTCAGTTCGGGACTTCTGCTGTTAAACAGATTGACCGTTTTAAACTTGCAGCAGAAAAGCTGGCAGCAGATTTCAAGCCGCAATTCATTCTCGTCAGTGCAGGATTTGACAGTCACCACGCCGATCCCGTTGGCGGCAACGGGCTTGAAAGCAGTGACTTTGAGGCGTTGACGCGAATCATGATGGACATCGCGGATGTGCATTCAGGCGGTCGCCTCGTCAGTTTATTAGAGGGAGGTTACAACCCTGATGCGCTGGCAGAAAGTGTTGAATTTCATCTGAGAACTTTACTAGATCGAAGATTGTGATAAGCAGGTTTGGTCTCATCGGGGTAAAATTTGGGTGACATGAAAATTTGCCGTCTGAAAGTTGACGTGGTGTGTTTCGAGAATCCGTGTTTTTTTGTTGAGATGGAGAGTGGTGATGTTGCGTTTTCTTTTTGTGCGGCCTGTCGTCTTGGTCATGAGTTTCTGTTTTCTCTTGGCCTTTGGGACTCCGGTTCGAGGAGAGGGGAACCAGCCGAATATCCTGTTTGTCTTTTCTGATGATCACGCACCCCAAGCCATTGGCGCTTATGGTTCAAAAATCAATGAGACGCCCAATCTCGATCGGATTGCGAGGGAAGGTGCGATCTTTCAAAATTCATTTTGTGCAAATTCAATTTGCGGTCCATCTCGTGCCTGCATTTTGACCGGTAAACATAGCCACAAGAATGGGTTTCTTCGAAATGGCAACCGATTTGATGGTACACAGACGACCTTTCCAAAGTTAATGCAGGATGCTGGCTACCAAACCGCAGTGATTGGCAAGTGGCACCTATCCAGTAATCCAACAGGATTCAATCATTGGGAAGTGTTGCCCGGGCAGGGGAGTTATTACAACCCGGATCTAATCCAAATGAACGGTCAAAAGAAACGGTACGAGGGGTACTGCACAGATATCATCACTGAAAATGCCTTGAACTGGTTGAAGGAGGGGCGTGATCCCGACAAGCCTTTTATGTTGATGTGCCAGCACAAAGCACCGCATCGAAACTGGTCGCCGCCGCCTCGCCATTTTTCTCTTTACAAGGGAATTGATGTACCAGAGCCGGAAACACTCTTCGATGATTATGCGGGACGTAGCAAATTGCTTCGGGAAAATGAAATGTCTCTGAAAGATCATTTCTTTTGGGGGCATGACATGAAGTTCCATGGTGAGAGTCAGTACCCAGACCAATTTCGTCCGGGACTCGCCAACGGTGAGTACCGTCGCATGACAGACGCTCAAAAGGCAGAATGGGATGCAGCGTATCAGCCGGAAAATGAAAAGTTCCTGCAGGAAATGAAAGCAGGAAAAATGAGTGACAAAGATGTCATTCGATGGAAGTATCAGCGATACATCAAAGACTACCTGAGATGCATTCAGGCTGTGGATGATGGTGTAGGGGCCATGCTTGAGTATCTTGATGAATCAGGTTTAGCAGATAATACCATTGTGATTTATAGCTCTGATCAGGGGTTTTATTTAGGTGAGCATGGGTGGTACGACAAACGCTGGATGTTCGAGGAATCGCTAAAAATGCCTTTCCTGATACGGTGGCCGGGCGTGATCGAAGCCGGAGTCGATGCCAAAGCATTGATTCAGAATATTGACTACGGTCCAACCTTTCTTGAAGTTGCCGGTGCTGAGGTTCCCCAAGAGATGCAGGGACGCAGCATGGTTTCGATGTTGAAAGATCAGGGGCAGCCATCTGCGTCTTGGCGTGATGCGATCTATTACGCGTATTACGAAAATGCAGCTGTGCACAATGTGCCCGTTCATGATGGTGTTCGTACTGATCGGTACAAGTTGATGTTCTTTCCGCGAACACGTGAATGGAATTTATTTGACCTTGAAAAAGATCCGCAAGAACTGGTGAGCTTGCATGCAGATCCCAGTTACGTTTCGGTTTTGGCTGGAATGCAAAAACGATATCGGGATTTGCGGCAGTTCTATGAGGTCAACTCAGCTGTTCTGCCGGCGACCAGAGGAGACGAGCAACGTTGGCGAGAACGGGATAAAACTCTGACGATGAATGCCAAGAAGGGTGATGTCGACTTGGCATTCATTGGCGACTCGATTACTCAAGGCTGGGAGGGGCGTGGGAAGGGTGTTTGGGCGAAATACTACGGAGATCGCAAGGCAATTAATCTGGGGATCGGTGGTGATAGAACTGAACATGTCATTTGGCGTCTGACGCACGGTAACCTTGGCAAAATCCGTCCCAAAGTTGCCGTGTTGATGATCGGAACCAACAATACCGGGCACTTTGATCAAGATCCTGCGCAGGTCGCTGCGGGCGTCAAGCGCATTCTCGAAATTTTGGAGCAGCGTTTGCCAGAGACCAAGGTTGTATTGCATGGGATTTTTCCTCGAGGTGCCGACTCGCTGGATGTCAAACGGCTAAACAACATTGCGATCAACCAAAAGATTCGCAGGCTTGCTGACGGAGAACGGGTGCATTACATGGAAATTGGCGATCAGTTTCTTGAGCCGGATGGGACCATCAGTCGTGAAATCATGCCCGATTTGCTGCATCTCAGCGATAAGGGTTACGAGCGTTGGGCCCAGACGCTCGAACCGAAGTTGTCAGAACTTGGGCTTTGATGCCAGTGCTGAATCGCCAGTCGTCATGGAATGACTGGCGTATCCTGTCTACATATCGATGCATTGCTGGATTGTCAGCCTTGTACATTGTAAAGCTAGAAGAATTGTTCTTCTTGTGTCGTTAACGGCAGTTCAGGGTAGGGGATCGAGATGGGGATAAGACAAATCGTCGTGGTCGGTGGGAGTCACGGTATCGGCTGTCTCTTATACACATCTGACGCTGCCGACGACTCCTTACGTGTAGAT
>CAJXTM010000172.1 GCA_913061385.1 uncultured Rhodopirellula sp.
CTACACGTAAGGAGTCGTCGGCAGCGTCAGATGTGTATAAGAGACAGGTAGATACGCCCACGACCAATGTTCTTATCGAGATCATACTTTTGGACGATGCCTCGCAAATACGATCCCTCTCGAACCCAATTTCCCTCTTGGATGATTCCTCTGTACATGTCGACGATATAGAGGCAACCATCTGGGCCTGTGGCGCTATTCACTGGGCGAAAGTTGGCATCTTTTGCGGCGATGAACTCTTCGTTTTCATAGGCATTGGCAACCACGATTCTACCTTCGTCGTTGATGACTTTTGCGCGCCGGACTAATCTGCCTACGGGCTCGGGAATGATCAGGTTGCCGGAAAAATCGGCCGGCATGCGGTCACCACGATAAATCGATTGGCCACAGCATCCGGTAAATCGATTCAAAGAGTTATCGTCACGGACTCGACCGCGACCGCCCTGTACGTCCGGAACATTATCGATTGGAAAACATTCGCGGAATCCTTCCACTTGCTCACCCGGCAAAGAGAATTTGCCGTACACGATGGGCCTTTGAAAATCCATCGCGGGATTCTCACCACCCGCTGTTGAGTAAAAGATGCGGCCTTCGTCGTCGTGGGTGAGACCCCATTGTCCCGAGCCATGCGATAGGGGCTCGCGAATCACATCGCCATCGGTGCAGCGATAGCGGTGAGCCGAATAAGTGGTGTACAACCAATTGTCAATATTCCAAATCAAACCACTTGGTTGATGCTCGAGGTTTCCCCCGCGATCTCCCCCCTCATGCCACATCTCTATTTTGTCGGCAACGCCATCATCATTGGTGTCTTGATAGCTTTTTAAATCAAAGGTGTTGGTCTCGCGGATGATGACCCGATCCAGTAGGGGCAGAACCATTCGCGGCAGCGACAGATTGTCTGCGAAAATCGTGTGCTTATCATAAATGCCGTCACCATCGGTATCCTCGTGGCGTGACACGCGACTGACCGGTTCGAGTTGGTTATTTCCATCAATTTCCTGCATGTAGCTTCGCATCTCGACAACGTACATCCGGCCATTGCCGTCCCAAGCAATCGCTGTGGGTTCATGAATTTGCGGTTCTGCAAGAACCGGAGTCAAACTGTAACCCGGTTGGATTTTCATTGTCGCGATTGAGTCCTCCGGCGAGAGCGGAGGAGCTGGGGAACTCTGGTCGTTCGCATAAATGAAGCAAAGTGAGTGCAAGGCCGAAAACACAAACAGGCTCGCTCGAAAATACAATGTCACGTTCATAACCAAGGATGGGGGCGGGGCGAAATCAAGGGCAGGCAAACATTCCAGCGTTCGCTGCGGTCAGTTTGGCATCATCAGTATACTGGTCTGAAATGCCGACGTTCTAGACTTACTGATTCGGGCTCAAGTCGCTTCTGTCATAGAGTTTCTACGGATCGACGTATTGTTATGAGGTGATTGCTTGATGGAATGCAGTTCCACCGCTGGACCGCCGGAATGATGCGTCATGAACATTCTGATCGCAACTGGAGTTAGCAGAACGTACGCGTAGTGCATCCGCGATAGAATAGCCGCGAATAAAGAGAGAGGCGTAGCCGTCACGTTGCGGACCCTTTCAGTAAATAAAATGTGATTACATACTTTTTGAGGCAACATCATGTTTGTGAGAAATTTCTTAGAACGACAAAGGTTGGCATCATTCATCCGCGTTGTTTTCAGTTTCGTTCCTTTGAGTTGCGTGCTATTCACACACAGCAGCGCGGCGGATTATTACATCGATTCGGTCAACGGGTCTGATCTCAATGACGGTCTCTCGATAAGTACTCCATGGATGTCGCATGTGAAAGCGGAGACAACACCGCTGTTGGCGGGAGATGTCGTCCACTTCAAAAAGGGATCTGCCTTTTCCGGAAGTATTTCGATTAGTGAATCTGGCACCGCGGCTAAGCCGATACGACTTACGTCTTACGGGAGTGGCACGCTGCCAAAATTTACCAATCCAACTACACGCGATGACGATGGCAACGCAATGATCGTTGGCGGCGACTACATCATTGTCGAAAACCTGCATTTTCACGATACCCCGGGTGAGCACGTGTCCGGGATGCTCATCATGACAAGACTGGCCGCACTTCGGATCAAGGAAGGTGCCAATCATTGCATTATCCGCGAGAATGAATTCATCAACACCGGTCAGGGAATCATGTCAGCTGGCGAGCATACATTGATAACAGAGAATTACCTGGATGGTCCGAGTTATGCCTTGTGGCGAACGTCAAAAAGCAGCTGGGGACCGATGGGGATACACCTAAACATCGGAAACCAAGAAGTCTCGTACAACACAATTAAGAACTTTGGAACGAAAGATAGCCCATGGGGTTCTGACGGCGGCGCTATAGAAATTGATTGCGGAAGATATCATAAAAAGTCTATCTACATTCACCATAATTATTCGGAGGGCAATGCTGGATTCATTGAATCCAGCTGGGACTACGATTGGCCGAGATATCGGCAGGAAATCTACAACTGGAGAGTGTCCTTCAATGTTTGCTACGACGGGCAGTCATGGCTGTTCATGTTGGCTCCCTGCACCGGTGTTTATTTCGATAATAATACGATTGCGCGATACAATAACTTTGGGAGGTCCCAAGATGCCGGCGCACGCATTGATGTGCGCGGCGGGATGCCTGTTGGCGAACCTTCTGGGGCCCATTTCAGAAACAATCTGTTTATCTATTCGTCTTCGCCTTTTAGCGGGAATCGAGCTGGCGGCGCTCTCAAAACATCCAACTGGTACTCGAAGTACAAATCTCCGGGCACTCAATATAACGGTGACAGCAGCCAGGCAGGCAGCGGCGACCCGTGCCTGGTTGATTTGCAGCAACAGGATTATCACCTCAAGGCAGATAGCCCACTGCGTGGCAAAGCGATCAACCTCAGTGAGTTCTATCAATCAGACTTTGATGGTAGTCCATTACCCAAAACCGGCAACTGGGACATCGGTGCGATTCAGTACAACGCTATCAGACCGACGAAAAGTTTGCAGCCGAAAAATCGACAAGGTGAGCGTTGAGCGCAACGTGATCCTCATGCGATAAACCCCAGGTGTTTATCGGAACGTACTCAGGGGATACCTGCCCCTGCGACCAGATTAACGCCTTTGCTTGGAATTCCATTCCGCTCATAAACTTGCATCCCAAGAATCAAACGCGACGCAACTGGTGCGTGTGGATCAAGAAGAAAGTCTGTCACCGGATGACCCAAATGCGACTAGCGAGCTTCTCATGCAACAATAACGACTGTGCCAGCTCAACTTTTGCTCTTGCTCGCATTGTTATGGAAAGCCGCCCGTGGTGAGTGAAATCGGGTCAGATTTACAGACTGCCGCAAGCTGGCGTTCAGGACTTTGTTAAACAGGGATTGCTGCCGAGATGGGATGAACGTTGATCCCCTCATTGTCCTCGGTGTCAATATCGCTACAACGGTGGGCTGCTAACCAGTGGGGGTGACCCAAGAGAAATGGGTATCGTTCGAAGTTTCATTTTTCGTCTCTTACAATGAGTGCCCAGACGAGGGTTCAAACGTTGGAACGATTCCTATTTGTTCGTTCGGAATGAGCAGCAGCATTAAAGGTGGATGCAAATCGTAGGACGCCGATGTGATGCTGACCTCAGCAATGACGAACAACCGTATGACTGCACTTCGATGCCGATTCAACGAATGAAAATACTCGTGGCGTCGATCTGTACCGTGTTGACTGGTTCCAAATAGGTAGCCAATCCCTGAACCACAACGACATCACCCTTGGATACACCTAGCAACTGTCGGGCGTCAACTGGCAGCACACTCCCGCTATCATCCAAAATGCGTACCACAGCCTTGGGAGCGTTCTTCAACTTGCGTTTGCAGAACGGACAGTTGTCTACATGCGTTGGATTGCCGCCAGCATGCGACTGGTCAGGTAACTGGGACACGATGAACGACGCGGCACCCGTCTGAAACGGTTCCATATCTCCGGCGTCAATACGGCCGGCAAGCACCATCAGCGCTGTTTGGGTGCCCGATTCCTTGATGTCAGTTGGGCTCAGTGCCCCAGCGGGTTCCGTTTCGAGAATATAATGGTTCTCGCTAGACCGTGGTCCGGAGTAGGTGGCAACTTGTTGGCTACCGCAACCCGTGGCGAGGATGCCCAAAAAAGGGAGTAGCCGAAAAACTTGTCTATTCGACATCATTTACTATTCCTTCGAAACTGTTACCTGGGCCTTCAGGGTGTTAATCGCATTCTCGATTTGCTTGGCGACGTCGGAGTAGTCTTTGCCTTGGCTTTCATCGTGCATCTTTTCATCCACGTCGCCGTAGGAAGCAAAAAGCTGCTCAATCGCAGCGTTCAATTGCTTTTGCGTAGTGTCATCTCTGCCAGAGTTTTTAACCAACTCTTCGATAACCTCTAGTAAGTGCCCGACATCGTGGAGAGGTCCATGAGCGGCATCAGCATCGTCCGTGGCAAAAGCGTCGGCGATCGCTTTGTGCGTGACAAGCAAGTCAGCCACCGCCTCGCTATAGGTGTTCGGGTGAGTCGCTTCGCCGGTCTTAACCTCACCCTCGTGCCCCTCGTGATCGTGCCCCTCGTGATCGTGAGATGTGGCAGCGTCAGACCTCTCTGCATTTCCTGATTGCGTGCAGCCTGAGCCAGCAGCCACGATGAAAAGGAACAGGCCAGCCAGTGAAAATTGAATGAAACGGGTCATGACAACATTGCAGGTGTGAGGATCGGGCGAAGCGAAACGAGACATTGGCAGAGCACGAAACTTGCTCGGACTTAGTCCAAGTTGATCGTCTGCGAGTCCTCGACAAACCTCAACACTTCCTTGAGTTACGATCAAGCATCGCCAAGATTCATGGGGGACATCATCCGCATTCAACATGACCGCTGTTCCCAAGACTGTTTTACTCTATTCAAGAATCCTACAAAAATCTTGCACGCGATGCAATACGACTGCTTGTGCAAGTGTATTGCAGCTGCAAGATTGGACCGGCTGCTGAAAATGTTCAAAGTCAGGAAATTCAGCCGAAGCGAGATCAAGGTCAGTTCCTAGCGTTGATCGGATTTGTGGGTATGTCAAACCTGTGCTCATCAAACAACTCGGTTTCTTCGCAACGGTGCTTACCAAATCACAGTTTTTGTTGAGTTACATGATGCAGCTAGTTAACCACCACCCTTCATTGTTGGGTTAGGCAGCGCATGCGTCTGTCGCCACGGAGAGCAAAAACATGCGATTTTACTTTACATTTGCTGCCATCTGCGTAGCAATCGGTGTTCTTCCGACCAACTTTTCTGTCGCGCAGCAACCGCCGACATCGCTGACAGTGGTCGTTCCGGATGGGACCATAGCATCATTACTCCCGCCAATGCCGGAGGGGTCGACGGTGTGTGTTCTTGTTCGAAATGGAGCTGAACGGGAAGACGTCATCCACTCACGGGCATTCAAAATGCGTCTTGCAACTCATTTCATTCATTGCAGCAACTGTGAGTCCCACATGACAGCAATTTATCGGGAACGCCTGCAAAACCATGGGGCGATCGTGATCGATCTGCGGACTTTTCCACGGTCAAAACTTCCAGTTCTCCTGCAGGCACAAGTGCAATCGGCGTCAAAAACTTCCGACGGCCTGTCACTCTCTTACCTTTTTCCCCGGCGCTGAACAATGCAACTGCAAAGAACCTCTGCACGACTTCCTGTCACCGTCCTGTCCGGGTTTCTTGGTGCCGGAAAAACCACCTTGCTGAATCACATTCTCGCGAACCGATCAGGCTTGCGAGTAGCCGTCATCGTGAACGATATGAGTGAGGTTAACATTGACGCCGAGTTGGTTCGACACGGAGAGGCAAATCTATCGAGAACCGATGAGGAGTTGGTTGAGATGAGCAACGGATGCATCTGCTGCACGCTTCGAGAGGACTTGCTGATCGAGGTTGCCAAACTTGCCGATGCCGGGCGATTTGAGTATCTGTTGATTGAATCGACCGGGATCAGCGAACCGATGCCGGTGGCAGAGACATTCACATTCGAAGACGAAGAGGGCAACAGCCTGTCCAAGGTTGCTGAATTGGACACAATGGTCACGGTTGTCGATGCTGGAAATTTCTTCAAGGACTTTGGTTCATGGGACGGTCTTGCCGATCGGCGTCTTGGTGTCAGCGAGGAAGACGACCGTAACATCGTGGATTTACTGGTCGATCAGATCGAATTCGCAAATGTAATCATCATCAATAAGACCGACCTTGTGTCACCCTATGACGTAGAGCAGGTTGAGCGGATCGTTCGACGGTTGAACCCCAATGCTGCGATCCTATGCGCCTGTGAGAGCCGTGTTCCGTTGCAGGACGTCATGGGAACGGGGCTCTTTCAAATCAGTGATGCAGAATCATCTCCGGGTTGGCTAGAAGTACCACGTGGTCAGGAGCAAGCCGAGACCGACGAATATGGCATAAGTCATTTCGTCTACCGTCGTGACAAACCGTTTCATGCCGAACGACTGTCTGACGCCATGGACGAAGGGTTCGGCGACGGACAGCCATTGGACGGGGTACTCAGAAGCAAAGGGCTGATATGGATCGCATCGCGGAACGACTGGGCTTATGACTGGTCCCAAGCTGGTTGTTCGATCCGAATGAATCCCGCCGGTTTTTGGTGGTTAGCTGCAGGAAAAGATGAGTGGCCCGAGGACCAAGATTCAATTGACGACATCAAGTCCAAGATGATCGGGCCCCATGGCGACCGTCATCAAGCCTTGGTATTTATCGGACACGGTATTGATCAAGATCGGATCACCGAACTTCTTGATCGGTGCTTGGTGACTGATGATGAGTTCGTTCAGGGACCCGAGGTTTGGGCAGGCTTCAAAGATCCGTTTCCACCGATCGAGTTGCAGACAGATCGCGAAAATTCGATGGGCCTGCGTACATGATTCGTGGACGATCCCTAGTCGAGCCAAGGGCAGACAGCATCACGTTCCCTAATGCTCATGTGCTTAATAAATATTCTGGAAGCCGACGTGGCTTTTACGAACTCAACGTTGCCGAGGAGACAGCCTGATGAACTTTTCTGTAAAAACTGATTCCTATGATGTAGTGGTCATTGGCGGAGGTGCGGCAGGGGTCGGAGTGTCCGTTGCTTTGCAAC
>CAJXTM010000173.1 GCA_913061385.1 uncultured Rhodopirellula sp.
ATCTACACGTAAGGAGTCGTCGGCAGCGTCAGATGTGTATAAGAGACAGTGGCAGGAGCAACGCTTGCTGGCTCGTTGTCTTGAGCCGTACCATTGACTAACGATCGATTACGTTCACTGACACTCGAGTTTCCAGTTGGGTTAATCAGTACAGCACGGAATTCGGTAGTGTTTGTGTCGCATTTTGAAAACATTGCTTGACTTTCAACGCGGCAGTCTTCGTTCTAACCAGTCGGTTGCACGATCGGTCCATGATCCGATATTTGAATTAGGGCGATCTCGTGTTCCGTACCCGTGGCCGCCCGTTTCGTACACGTGCAATTCAGCTGGTACTTTTTGTCGTTTCATGTCAGCGTACAGCAGCACACTGCCTAGCGATGTCGAGCCATCATCATGGGTGTGGATGATGAACGATGGAGAAGTGCTTTTTGTGACCTTGATGACAGGCATCAGTTTGTCTGTCTTGTTGTCGTACATGTTCCATGGATAAACCAACATGGCAAAGTCAGGTCGGAATGATTGTTCGTCAACTTGATCGATTGGCTCATAAGATGCTTTTTCGTCGGTGATTAGAATTGCACCCACTTGTCCGCCGGCTGAAAAAGCCAGTAAACCAATTTGATCACGGTCCAGATTCCATTGGTCCGCATTGGCCCGAATCCATCGCATTGCCCGTTGGGCATCCTGTAAAGGTCGCTTCCAGCCAGGCTCTTTAGCATTGTTGGGCAGACGCGTTCGGTAGTTCAGTACAAAGCACGTTACACCAAGTTCGCAGAGCCAGTCTGCTGCCTCGGAGCCTTCAAGGTTGGGCACCACTTTGCCGAATCCACCGCCGGGTAGAATCAGGACAGCTGAACCATTCGCGTTTCTGGTAGCCGGGTAGACGCTCATTGGTGGCCGTCTGATTTTTTCGATACGAATGATCGGTGGTTTGTCTACTGCCCGCATCGGCAATTGAGTGCCGCTGGTTCGTTCCGTTTCTTCAGGAGCCAAGTCAGGCCAAACAAAGATCGGTTCGGTTATTGGGATTTCCTGCGCAACAATGCTAAGAGCAGGCAAACTCAACAGTGAAGCAAAAAAGACTGCGAACAAACATTTCATCAGGTCGTTGCCGGGGTTTGGGTGTTATCAGTTCTAGCTGCAAGATTAAGAGCTGTGTCAGCCGGTCGCCAGCATGGTTCGGAGGGTTGCCAAGTCTGTTTTGATTGCCGCCAAGTGCTGCGGTACGAGCTCTGGATCTCGGTGGTCAAGGTATTCTTCGTGCAAAGAGATGGGTCCACTGAAATCGGTGCCAGCCAGCATCGCGAAGAATCCTGGGTCGATGCGACCTTTTCCCAATGGGACGTTGGTTGGCTTTTTGCCTTCGTTCCAAACGAAGTCTTTGACATACACTGTGTCGATGGAAGGTCGGATCATGTTGAAGGTCACCGGCCAACTCATGCCACCTTCAGCAGTTGCATGGCGAATGTCGTAGGCAACTCCGATGTCGTTTGGATCAATGCCCTGCAACGCCATTCGTAGATCCCAGAGTGGGGCACCAAGATAATTGATTCCCGCGTGATTTTGATAGACACCGGTCAGGCCGAAGTCATGGTTCATGGCGGCAAGTTGCTTGATTTTTGGACGCCATTGATTGATTTGTGCAAGGACGCTTTGTTTTAGATCATATTTGTAATACTTCATGCGGTAGCGTTTGATGCCAAGCGTAGCGGCTGTTCTCAGGACGCGTGCGGTGACAGGATCATCAGGGTCATTGACGTCCGACGTCAGTACCGTGATTTCGAGGTCACGCTTCTTAAGTGCTTCCACCAGAGCCGGGAGTTTCTGCTCAACTTGCTCTGGTTCGACGTGACCGCCCTTGCGAACGGGAGCCTCAATTCCATCGAATCCCAGTTCAGCGATTTGATCGGCAAGCTCGTCGAATGAAAGTGAATTGAATGGTTTGGTAAATACACAGATGGGGTTTTTTCTGTTTTGATTTTTGTCGGCAGCATGTCCTGTATCTACCTGCGTCAGTAACGATCCAGCAGCGACCGCAGTTGAGACGCTTATGAATTGTCGTCGGTTGGAATGGTGTTTGGCAGTTTTTTGATCATTCATTTTTTTGCTCCCAGTGAAAGGTACGCGAACAAATTGCGTAGTTCTTCGGGTGTCATGTCCTTCAGAACATCGGTCGGCATCAGGGATGTGCGAATCGCTTTGAGTGTTTCAATATCATCACGACTGATCACGGTAAGTTGGTTATCCGCGTTGCGAAGAGTGACCGTTTTTGGATCTTGTGCTGCGATCATTCCATTGAGAACACGACCGTCGATGGTCAAGATCAAATAGGACTGAAAACCCTCGCGAATTTCGAGGCTCGGTTCGACAATTGAATTCAGCCAGAATGTCAGGTTTCCTCTTTCATACCCATCTAGTGGAGGCCCCACTTTCTTGCCTTCTCCAAAGAGTTGGTGACAATTGCCGCAGCGTTTCGTAAAGTGTGCCTTGCCTTTTTCTTGATCACCTGGGTTGGCTGTCAAAATTTCGCGAAGGCGTTTCATCTCTGCGATCTTTTCGGGGGCTGAATCGATTGCTTTTCCAAAAGCCTGTTCGACGCGGGCCATGATTTCAGCATTCTCGTAGGTTCGCAGTTGCTGCACGACGTCAGGTGGGATTTGGTCGCGTCTTAAACGCCATGCATTCAATTCGGTGAGCAGTACGTTTGCCCACATTGGTCGACTCGCCAGCGTGCGGCATGCCGTTGCTCTGAGTCCGTGTTCTCCCGATATGCGACTGCCAAAAGCGGACACGAGCGTCTTGGGAATCGAAGCATCGTCGTACTGCGTCAGTGACCGCATGGCGACTCGTTGTAAAGCTGGTTCGCTTGTGTACTGGCCCGTTGCCAATCTCAGCAGAGTTGGAACGGCGGCAGGGTATTTCACTTCACCGAGTGTTTTGGCAATTTCCAGTTGGATTCCCAAATCCGCTGTTCTGTTTTTCAGGACAGCAGTCGCTTTTTTAGCGGCCTCTGCTTGTCCTTGTCGCATGCCAAGTACCAGGCCGGAATCACCCAAGCTGGTCTGGTAGGTTTTTAAAGCGTTTTCAAGACTGTCGGGAAGTGTTGGTAGTGATTGTCCCTGAAACGCGCGATTAAGACCGGTCATCAATCGATCACGGTGATCTTCACTGGGAGCCATCTCGAGTAACTCGGCACAGCGTTGCAGTTCTGTGGGGCTTCCTGATGCTGCGTAACGCTGCATCAGGCGACTGGCGATGTGATCGCGAAAGATAGGCAGATTCCAAGTGTTTGAGTCGTTTAGCATGTGCTTGATTTCGGGCCATGCAGACGATTGGCCCTCGAGCGCCCACCAGATCATCAGTGGCATCTGTGGATCGTTTGTGTCTGCATCATTGGCTAGCAGGGATCGAATGATGGGGAGTGCAACTTTGGCATCGATGCGTTTTGCTGTTGCGGCGAGTTGGCTTCGCACCTGAACATCCGCTTCAGTTCGCGCGGCATCGACCAGAGATTTATGTGCCCGGTGTTGGTCGCCCAACAAGCGAATTACCCACCGGCGAATATCGGCGTTTGGACTCTTTAGCCATTTTGCTGCCCGGTCATCCGTCAGCTCTTTGAGCAAGTTGATTGTCCACAAGGCTTCCAGTGATCCTTTGTCGACCAGGCTAATCAGTTTATCGACGGCTGCTTTGTCTCCGCGCCAGCCAAGTTCCAGAGTTGCTCTTTGCCGAATCCACTTGTTGGGATGCTGCAGGTAGAGAAGCAAGTTATCCGTCTCGTGTTCATGCAGATCGCCTTCACCGTATCCTGCCAGTCCGCCTTCTGGAACAACGCGATAGACTCGCCCGCTTTCCTTGTGCCAGTCGTCGACCGGACTGACATGACTTAGGCGAGTATCGTACCAGTCGGCGATATAGACCGCCCCGTCCGGTCCCACACCGGAATAAACAGGTCGAAACCATCGGTCGTCTGTCGTTAGCAGGTTGGGCTGGTCGATGGTTCGATAGGTCGATCCATCAGGCAGGCGACTGCTGTGCCAGACAAGGTTGTGAAGTGCATTCGGCGCGATAATTGAACCATCGAATTCCTTGGGGTACGCCCCGCCTTCATAAATGCAAAATGCCTGAGGAAAGCGTCGACCGTCACCTTCGAATTTCATCGGCGGAAAAAATCCAAACGCGTAGGGATTCGTCAGTGGGCCGTGCTTGCCCCAGTTCTTTGCTGAGTAACTGCCTTGGGGGAAGTACCAACCACGTGTGTTTCCACCATTGGTTCCAGTGAAAACACGACCCTTGGAATCAATGTCCAGACTGAACGTGTTACCGCCACCCTCCGCATAGATTTCAAAGACGCGACTTTCTGGATGGTACCGCCAAACGCATTGGCCTTGAAATCGGACACCTTTGGTGACTGCCGAACTGACGTCACCAACCGTCGTGCTGCCGTTGCATCCATAGAGCCAGCCATCAGGTCCCCAGAGTAAACTGTTGGCGACCGAGTGCGTGTCCTGTAGACCGAATCCTGAAAGGTGAACTTCGGGATCTCCATCAGGCACGTCATCCCGGTCGGCATCGGGGTATCGCAGCAGATAGGGTGGGTTCAACACCCAGATGCCACCGTCGCCAACTTGCACAGATGTGGCGATATTCAAGTTTGAAAGGACTTCTTTGTGTTTGTCATAGGTTCCGTCTCCGTCGGTGTCTTCGTGCACCGTGATTTTGTCGAGTCCGGGAGTTCCTGTGGGTGGTGGATCGGGAACTTTATCGAATACGGCACGAAGGTGTTGGTCGAAGCGTATGACTTTCAAGCCGGCAGGGTATTGGTACTGGCGGTACTGCACCACCCACATGCGGCCTCGTGAATCCCAGCTGACAAATAGAGGTTGAGCCACGATGGGTTCGCTGGCTGCTACTTCCAGCCCAAAGCCCTTTCGGATGCTGAATTGTTTGACTGCATCAGTCGCTGCGGTGGGGTCGGAGTCATCCGCCATGACTCCCCTGCCTCCGAATGTCCGCATGATTTCTGCCACTTTTTCATTGCCAGCTCGAGTCGTGTCAGGTTCCTGAGCAGGTGAACGACCGGCAACTAAAATGCTCGCAAGCAGAGCAATGACGAGGGCTGATGATTTGTGCATCTGTTTTGTCCGTGTTTGACTGACAGGGTTGCGGAGGGATTGGCTAGGCAGGTGAAATCGCTTAACAGCAATCAAGCGAATTCGTGTTTTCGTCAGAGCGGGGTGAAAGCCAGAATGAATTTTCAAGCCAGAATACAGATTTAAGCCAGGATGTTGTGTTCAAACCAGAATGTTGTGCAACACATTTCCATGCACATCGGTCAATCGAAAATCACGGCCACCATGTCTGTAGGTCAGCTTTTCGTGATTGATCCCTAGCTGGTGTAAAACGGTAGCCCACACATCATACACCTGGCACTTGTCCTGTACGGCATGGTAGCCAAGTTCATCGGTTGCTCCGTGGACAGTGCCGCCTTTCACGCCGCCGCCGCATAGCCATGCGCTAAAGCCAAATGGATTGTGGTCACGACCGTTACTGCCTTGGGAAAATGGCGTGCGTCCAAACTCGCCAGCCCAGACAATGAGTGTGTCATCGAGCAATCCACACCGTTTCAGGTCTTGGATTAGGGCAGCGATTGGCTGATCGACTTGAGTCGCCATTGCGCGATGGCCTTTTTCTAACGCGCTGTGTTGGTCCCACGGGTTGGCTGCTCCTCCGGCACCGATACCTCGGGTCAGGCAACTGAGTTCGATGAACCGGACACCTCGTTGGACAAGCCGTCGGGCGAGTAGGCATTGGCGACCGTAGGACGCCAATGCGGCGTCCTTTGAGTCCAATCCGTATAGTTGCTGAGTTTCTGCGGTTTCATCGCTGATGTCGCAGAGTTCGGGAACAGCAGTTTGCATTCGGAAAGCTGTTTCAAAGTTGGCGATAGCAGCTTCGACTTGTGGGTCATCTGTGGCGTTCTTGAGAAACTGGCTGTCCAGTACGCGTGCAAGTTCCAGTCGTCGCCGCTGAGCTTGCAAACCATCAACGCCCCGAATGTTCCGGATGGCCTCTTCCTTGTCCGCTTTGAGGATCGAGCCCTGATGTTGAGCGGGTAAAAAACCATTGCTGAACAAAGCGACGCCACCGTGTGGTGGCACCGCACCACCACTTTGTAGGACTACATAGGCTGGCAAGTTTTCATTGGCACTGCCAAGCCCGTAGCTGCACCAGGCTCCGGCGGTCGGGTGACCCATGAACGGGAATCCGCTGTGCATGAGAAAGTTACCTTGGGCGTGTTCGTTGACTGGTGAGGTCAAGGAACGGATTACGGCTAATTCGTCCGCTTGCTTGCCGACATTCGGAAACATGTCGCTGATTTCCAAACCACTTTCGCCCCATGGCTGGAAATTGAACGGACTTGCCATGATGTTGCCGTTGTTGTTGAACTGTGTGCGTTCAACACTGACTGGCATCGATTTACCATGCAATTCTTGCAGTTTGGGCTTCGGGTCAAACGAGTCAACATGCGAAACACCTCCGGACATGTAGCAAAAGATGACATGCTTGGCTTTTGCTGGATGATGGCCATTGCCTCCGTCTGTTTTCGATTCTTCGGATCCATGGCTGGACTGTTCCGCAAGCAGGCCAGCCAAGGCCAGCCCGCCAAATCCACTGGACGCTTGCTGAAGCAGGCGGCGCCGTGATGTTGCGAATGGAGAAGCTTTATCGGACATAAATGAATTCCTTCAGTGTCAGCATGGTTTTCGTCAAATCAAGCCATGCTTGGCGTTCATTGGGTTTGCCGGGAAGAGGCCCAAGTGCAGCAAGTTGTTTTTGTGCCTTGGAATCTGATTCCCGAAGCTGTTTCAGTGTGGAGCGTTGTTGTGGCGACATGGCTTTTGCAATCTGCTGCTCGGTGACATAAATATTCGAACCGGAGTAACTTGCTGCAATTTCCTCATCACTCAGCGCTCGGTCGTACAATGCGGCACGATCAATCTTGCCATGGAAAAGACGATTGCCACTCGCGGGTAGATGGCGGATGCCAAAGCTGATGATTGCCTTGCCCGCCGGATAGGTGACCGGTGGCTTGGTGCGGTAGGGACTGCCATATCGCTGGCCATTCCCTGTCTCTTATACACATCTGACGC
>CAJXTM010000174.1 GCA_913061385.1 uncultured Rhodopirellula sp.
TCTACACGTAAGGAGTCGTCGGCAGCGTCAGATGTGTATAAGAGACAGCGCACACGGTAAACCATGTACCAAACCAGTTTCCGCTGCATTCGCCCGTCTGGACGCGGGACATCAATGTAGATCTGACGAAGTGGTTTGAATGAAAATTCAAAACAGAAGACTGTTCGGCGGTAGATCACTTCCTTTGCTCGATCCACCAACGTACGAGTTCGTGGGTCGAAGTGAGGCTTTGAATCGGGATGACCAGACGCTTCACTGAATACGATCTGCGGGTAGCTGTTCAGAAACGGCTCCAATTTTAGGGGGCCATCGAAGGTCTCGTCGGGTTGAATCGCTCCTGGAATCACCGTCACGACACCCGGGGAGAATTGTGTTTGCTCCTGAGTCGAAGGATCCCTGCGCTGGCCCTGTTGAGCGAGCACGGGCACGGTGCCAATCAGGCACAGCATGCAGCAGAGATGGATTCTTGTAGCAAATGTCATGTCAGAACCGTTTATTGCATTTCATAGGAACGAGACGTTGGGAAGCACTGCTACGTTTTCCCCCGCCTACCGAATCATTGTACTCAGCGAACTGTATTAGCGTTCGAAATCGAGTCAGCTACGTGTTTTGTTTTGGTTTTGTCGTCGTGTTGTACTGAGCCTTGGTAGTTTGAACTCAGCGTGGTTTGGTCCGGTTTTTTGATCGGCTCGTTGTTGGTATCGGGCTCCTCAAAGCGGATTGACCCTGCAAACTGCATGTCGGAACTGCCGAATGCATCGATGTTGTTGCCCTCCATCGTGAAAGTAGCAACGAGTTGCTTGCCGCTCTCATCCGATAAATGCATCATGACCCATCTTATCGGAACCCCCTCTGCTGAGCCATCGGCAACAGCTCGTAGGATTTTGGTCCCGGAGGCCGTGACCCGCTCATCAGATTCGACCATCTCGACGAATTGCTCGCCGAGAAGAACTTGAACGTTCGATTCGAAAGCGGTCAGCGACCACGGCTGGTCATCGACCAACTGAGTGATTGGCTGTATGTCGCACTGGCCGATGCTGCGGTCGTTATCCACCATCCGCATCATTACTGCTTTTGATTGGTCTCTCATCATCCGCCATTGGCGACTCATCAGCACATGGAAGCCAAGTTTTTCACTCGAGAGCGAGACATAGTTTCGATTTGTAGATGCTGGCTCACCCAGATCGATCTTTCTGGCGACAACAGGCAAAGCAATGGTCGCTTTCAGGGGTTTTCGAAGCATGTTGATCGTTGCCGTAACATCAAATCCAGGCTCTGCCCGGCCAATCTCACGAGTTTCGTGAATTGCTATTGCTAGCCAAGTACAACTTGCGAGCTTTCGATCGAAGGTAAGTTTGCCAATCGTGCGGATGATCGTTGGAACACCATCGATGGCACCATCAACGGTGCCTCGTAATTGAATTTTCACATCTTCATCGCTGACAGACATGATTTCTGCTTTCACCTCGCAAGCCATGACAGCGGTCAGGTTCAGCACTGATGCCATCGAATCGGCGGAAATGGTGTACTTGGAGCCGAGTCTGATTGGACTTTCAGGGAGCAATTGATCAATTGCTATGCTCGAGACCGGAGCGTGCAGCAGTTCGAGCTCGTCGCGCTGGAAAAAGTCTTCTACTCCGTAAATCTGTTCTGGCCTTAAGTCATGCCGGACGATCGTGTCGCGCACGGAGTCTCTGAGTCGTACTGAATGTGGTTTCTCATTCAGAGTGCTGTCGGCTGTTGCGCGGTGATAATAACGTTCGGCTGCTAAGTGTCTGCGTTCGTCGTTTACCGGCTTGGTAACGCTGCCTTTCGGCTTCCGGGCTTTCGTTATCGCCGGCAGGTGAAGTCGCTCTTCGTATTCAAAAGACGCTTGGCTATCGATTGGTAACTTAAGCACCTTATCGCCTGAAACCAGCGGGTGGCCTGGAATATTGACACTCCCTTTCATCTCAACTTCCATGCGAATCCGGTACAGATCCTGCTTCCCTGTGCGGAGCAGGATCGTTGGGGAATCAGCTCGAGCTGTGTTAAGCGGGGCAGTTCCTAATACTGTGGAAGCAGCAATCAGGAACTTTCGTCGATCGAGCGCGGATGAAAGCATGTTTTGCGGCATTTTGAGATGGTCAAAGGTTCGATCAGCGAATTCCGGCAAAATTTGGATCTACGCATCTATCCCTATAGATCGACTCGCAGCCGACCCCGATTCAGGGGAATCTGGGCAGAAAACCATGACTACCAAGTCACGGTTCTGAGCTTGCCATCTGAGTCTGCCAAATCGACAAAATCGGTAGTTACTCATCCGCTTGTCGCAAAATGGGACACGCTGCGATGCAAAGTGTCGGAAAAAGTTACAAAGGAGGTGGACATTTCGCCGGCTCCACCGCTACCTCTGTGCAGTCAGGAATTGCTTTAACTTCATTGTGAGAATAGATTTAAAGTGTTTTCAATTGTGAATTCTGATGTTAGAACGCCGGTTTGGCCCAATATTTCCTACTGCATTTCGTTGGTCAGTTGGTTTCCTGCCAGAGTTTGCAGTGCCAAGATTGGAATTGAAATGGCGAATTGGAGAGTGGATACGTGATTCAGGCTCCACCAAATTCAATGATTCTGTGAACTTTTTTGGAAATTAAGCGGTCATATTGGTGGCATGCGTCGTCTGTTTTACGCGTACTATCAAAGAGGGCGTCGGCAAGGAGCCGTCGCCTGATCGAGAGTTTGAGTTTGTTCGAGTGGCGTCGATGAAAAGAAGCTAGTCAGGGAAATTCAGATTTGAGTTACCGATGGATATCGTCCTAAGGATTGGGCGATCCCCGGGCAACATAAGCAGATGGTCGAGCGATCCGCCGGGATCGCAGGGAAAGAGAGATCGACCCGATGCAAGCGCTGGGAGAGATGGATATGCATGAAGATTATCGAGATGAAAAAATCAAAGAATTGCGAGATCAGCTGACTCGTTTTGCGCCCAAAACGAAGAAGGTTGAGCAGGCCGTTCTGGCTGAAAAACTGTATTGCGAAGTTGAGTCGGATCGCTCTTATGCATTCGATTACTGTTGCTTTCGCATCACAAATTATCGGCCTGAGGTGCCCTCGCGGCACAGTATTGCCTCTGCTGACCTAAAGCACGATTTGCGACTGCTCATTGAGGACCTCAGTGATTCGTCTGATATCTCCGTCAGCGAAGTCATGGAACCAGTGCACACGGTGGACGAACTCAGCAAGAAGTTCAGAGTATCCACCAAGACCATTAGCCGTTGGCGTGATGCTGGACTTGTAAGTCGCCGTATGCTGTTCGGCGGTCGAAAACGGGTTGGGTTCTTGCAAAGCAGCGTCGACCAGTTTGTTGCCAAGAATCGTGGGAAAATCAAACGTGGTGAGCGTTTCACTCAACTCAGTGAGGATGAGAAGTCCGAGATGATTGAGCGGGCCCGACAACTGGTTGAAGGCGGCGCCAGTCTCTCTGAAGTGACTCGGCAATTGTCGGAACAGATGAAACGGAGTCCAGAGACAATCCGCTACACACTCAAAAATTTCGATTCAGATCATCAGTCGTTGGCGATTTTCCCAAATCATCGTGGTGCATTGACCGGTGAGGACAAGCGTTCGATTTTTAAGCTTTACACGCATGGGTCAACCGTTGCTCAATTGTGCAAACGTTTCAAACGTACACGCACGAGCATTCAGCGTATTCTGCTGGATATGCGTCTTGAGCAGATCGGCGAACTTCCGCTTGATTACATCTACAATGAAGACTTTGAGTCGGTTGAGCGTGAAGCGGAGTATCTTGGTCCAGTGCCGCAACCAGCAACTGCTCCTCGTAAGGTGCGAGTGCCTGCTGGGTTGCCCAGTTACCTCGCAGCACTCTATGACGTTGCGTTGCTGACGCGTGAGCAGGAGTATCACCTGTTCAGGAAAATGAACTACCTAAAGCACTCCGCCAGTCGACTGCGGGAAAGCCTCAGCGATACGGAGGGTAGCAAGACGGCGATCATGGATCGAATAGATGACCTATATGAGGCCGCGGTCCTGGTTAAGAATCGCATCGTGCAGAGCAACCTGCGTCTTGTGGTTTCGATTGCCAAGCGGCATGTAGCAAGTACGGATGACTTCTTCTCACTTGTGAGCGACGGCAATATGTCGCTGATTCGTGCGGTAGAGAAGTTCGATTATTCACGCGGCAACAAGTTTAGTACTTATGCTTCGTGGGCGATCATGAAAAACTTTGCACGAACCATTCCGACTGAGTTCAAGCATCGGGATCGCTTCAGGACCACAACGGAAGAACTATTCGTTGCTCGTCAGGATGAGCGTCTTGATCCTTATGTCGAGGAAACCGTGCAGCGGTCACGGCAGCGAGAGTTGTCAAAGATTTTGAATCGATTAGATGAACGCGAGCAGAAAATCATCACTGCCCGTTTCGGTTTGGGGCGGGGTAAGGAACCGCTCACGCTTAAACAGGTAGGTGAGGAGATGGGAGTTACCAAGGAGCGCATCCGGCAATTGGAGGCGCGAGCACTTTCCAAACTTCGGGATGCTGCTGATGAGGCCAATATCGATGTGGAGTTGGGTTCCTGATCGCTACCACTGATGTCGGTGCTTTCCATTGGCACCCGGATGTGGGATAGAAAATCCATTGAAGCCATGCCCCTCGGGGTGTGGCTTTTTCTCTTGTACAACGGCAGTCAGGAATTACTCACTTCCCTTCCGCCCTTCGGTTGTCATACTGCGGGGATGCCTGAACAACAACTGCAGAAAAAACCAAGCGTTGAACTTTTGTCGCCCGCAGGCGACTTGGAATGTGCTCATGCCGCAATCGAAAATGGAGCCGATGCAATCTATTTCGGTTTGGATTGTGGTTTCAACGCGCGGCATCGGGCCAAAAATTTTGGACTGAGTGATCTATCTGAAATTGGCCAATTACTTCGTTCACGCGGGGTACGGGGCTATGTCACGATGAATACCCTCGTTTTCCCCGATGAGATGTCACCATTGGTGGATGTCGTCGAAGAAATCGCATTGGCGGGTATTGATGCGGTGCTTGTTCAGGACTTTGGCGTTGCCCGATTGGTTCAGGCAGTTTGTCCAGATCTGGAAATTCATGCGTCGACACAGATGAGTTTGACTAGTGGTGAGACGATAAAGGTTGCTGAAAAACTGGGTCTGGCACGCGTGGTACTTGCAAGGGAATTGTCAGTTTCCGAGATAAGAACAATTACTTCGTCGACCGAAATGCCCTTGGAAGTATTCATTCATGGAGCACTCTGTGTTGCGTATTCCGGTCAGTGTTTGACTAGTGAGTCCCTAGGAGGACGGAGTGCTAATCGTGGCCAATGTGCTCAGGCATGTCGCTTACCCTATGACTTAATTTGTGATGGCGAAGAACGTGATCTTGATGATGTGCGTTATCTGTTGAGTCCACAGGATCTAGCTGGCTACGCAGCCATTAATGATCTCGTCGAAGCAGGTGTAAAGTCCTTGAAAATCGAAGGGCGGTTAAAGACACCCGAGTACGTTGCGAATATTACCAGTCACTACCGTCAGGCGTTGAATCAGGCATGCGACAATCAGACTGTTGAAGTAACCGCAGAAGCGAAGAGAGAAATGGAACTGTCGTTCTCTCGTGGTTTCTCTTCAGGATGGTTGGAAGGAAACGACCACAAACGGCTTGTGCCGGGCGTGCACTCAGCAAAACGCGGAATCGAACTTGGTCGGGTGCGGAGTGTCGATGGGCAGCGATTGCAGATTCGTTTAGCTGCACCCATCGCACTTGGTGATGGCCTTGCCATTGAATCCAAGTCGTTCGATGGAGAAGAACTGCAGCAGGGAGGAAGGATCTATTCATTGCATGATTCTGACGGTGATAAAACGTCAGAGGCAGACGAGGCCCAAGTGACCTGGATTGGATTTGGACGTGGCGAAATTGATTGGCCATCTGTGCAACCAGGTGACCGAGTCTTCAAAAATGATGACCCGCGTTTGAATCGTCGTTTACGAAAGACATTTACATCTGATGACCCTGTCAGGCGGCAACCACTACAGATGGAAGTGAAGGCGGTTGTGGGACAGCCATTAGTATTGAGTGCCGCTCTTCAAAATGGACGGAAAGTTGAGGTCATTGGCGAAGTTCCACTGGATGAAGCTAGGAAACGTCCCATCGAAATGACTGTCCTGAGGGAAAAGCTGGGGCGTCTGGGAGGCACAAGTTTTGTGCTGGGGGAATTGTCGGCAACCATTCAAGGGCAACCCATGGTCCCGATGGCCATGTTGAATCAGATACGCCGCGAGGCGGTAGAAAAGTTGGATCTGCTAGTTGAGGATCCAGCACAGCGTGATGTGTTTCCGGCCCGCGGTCGCGAATTGTTGATGCCGATCTCGGTATCTGAATCCAACGCTGGTGATAGCAGTTCGAGTGATTATAAATCGGCAGTCCTGTGTCGGGATCTGGAGCAGTTACGAGTTGTCTGCGATTTGGGCGTTGACTTGGTTTATGCCGATTTTCAGGACATTCGACAGTACAAAGATGCTGTGTCCATTTGCCGTAGTAATGGTGTTCCCATTGGACTTGCCTCGGTGCGGATTCAAAAACCAGGCGAGATGGGTCTGCTGCGGGTTCTTGAGCGTCATGCCCCTGATTTGATTCTCGCCAGAAATCTTGCGGCCTTGCATCATTTTCATCAATGCGGGATCGAAACCGTCGCTGATTTTTCTTTGAACGTTTCGAATCATCGTTCAGCAGAATGGATTCGCGGTTTGGGGGCGTCACGCGTGACGGCGTCGTATGATCTCAATCGTGATCAACTTGTCGGATTGATCGACTCTGTTCCTTCTGCCTGGATAGAAACGGTGATTCACCAACATATGCCGATGTTCCACATGGAGCATTGCGTGTACTGCAGTGTTTTGTCTCCGGGGACAAATAAGACCAACTGTGGGCGGCCCTGCGATACACATTTGGTTGCGTTGAGAGATCGGGTCGGAGCTGAACACACGTTGCAGGCGGACGTTGCCTGTCGTAATACGCTTTACAACGCAACACCTCAAAGTGGTGCTGAACTTGTTGTTGACTTACTTCAACGTGGTGTGCAGTGGTATCGCATTGAATCTGTCTCTTATACACATCTCCGAGCCCACGAGACCGAGGCTGATCT
>CAJXTM010000175.1 GCA_913061385.1 uncultured Rhodopirellula sp.
CAGCCTCGGTCTCGTGGGCTCGGAGATGTGTATAAGAGACAGGGTGGTGGATTCAAACGCTTTACCGTGGGCGACACGGACATTTCCGATGCATCTCGCCCGATCAAAGACAGCGAATATAAGGCGGCAAAAGAGTCTGGAATAAGCTTCTTTGAGCTCCCAGTAGCTTATGACGGTTTGACCTTGGTCGCCCGCAAGAGCAACACGTGGCTCAATCACCTGACAATTGATGAGATCAAGAAGATATTTTTGGACGACTCGGCGGCAAAAACTTGGGCTGACGTACGAGCGGGCTGGCCCAAAAAGGAAATCAGGATTTTCGCACCTGGAACTGACTCTGGAACTTTTGACTATTTCAAGGAGGTAGTCGTTGGCAAAAGTGGCGGATCACTGAGATCTGACATGAGCACCAGCGAGGACGACAATGTTCTCGTAACGGGGGTTTCGGGAACCCCGAATGCGATCGGATTCTTCGGTGTCGCTTACTATGAAGAGAATAAAGATAAGCTGAAGTCAATCGCCATCGTGAACCCAGATACAGGAGATGCAGTCAGCCCGACCCCGACGACCATTGAAAATGGCACCTACGCTCCATTCAGCCGTCCGTTATTCATCTACGTAAACTCTGAGTCATTCAAACGGCCGGAGGTGCGAAAGTTCATTGGGTACTATCTTAAAAATGCACCTGAGATGGCAAGTAGTACCGGATACGTCGCACTACCTTCCTCCATTTACAGGGAAGCGACGATGCGGTGCCGCATGGGAAAAACGGGCACACACTACCTGACGCCTGAATTGGAAAAACGTTCAGGTCCAGTCACCGAGTTGTACCGACAAGAAAATCTGTTGGAATAGGGTGAACATCGTCGTGATCTAGGTTCACATGGGTGTCTTAACAAAACACGGGCACCTCTTTTGCTGAATCCCAACCTCTCAGAAAAAATGAATTCTGCCGTCAACAGAGACCGGACACTACCGCAGCTTGAACAACAAGTTCAAACACTGCTGGCTCGCGAGCGTCGAAATCTCTCGTGGGTTCGTTTTCGAGAGAGGGGTATCTTCCTTTGCTTGGTCGGGTGCGGTTTATTCTCGCTTCTTGTGACTGGGTCGATCATTTTTGTGTTGGCCTCAGAAACTGCCAAATTCTTCCAGTTTTCGGAGGTAACACTCAGCAACTTTTTCCTGTCCACGCAATGGACTCCCCTACTCGGCAACACCAAGAGTTTTGGGATTTGGTCTTTGATCAGCGGCACTTTCATGGTGACCGCGATAGCAATGCTTGTCGCGCTTCCGCTGGGTCTCATAACCGCGGTTTACCTAAGCGAGTATGCTCCCCGTCGTGTCCGCAGTACTCTCAAACCGATCCTCGAGATTCTGGCAGGTATTCCCACAGTTGTGTATGGTTTTTTTGCGTTGATGACCATCACTCCCTTGCTTCAATGGTGTTACTCAGGCTTCAATGTTTACAACGCCATGAGTGCTGGCATTGCTGTTGGCATCCTCTGTTTTCCAACCGTCTGCTCACTCGCCGAAGATGCTCTTCGGGCTGTTCCCACGTCATTGCGAGATGGTGCATTTGGTTTGGGCGGTACTCGTTTTGATGCAACCGTCAAGGTGATCATCCCCGCCGCGTTAAGTGGCATCATCAGCGCATTTTTGTTAGCCATCACACGAGCCATTGGCGAAACAATGATTGTTGCACTCGCTGCTGGCAGTCGGGCACAAATCACGGTGAATCCAGCCGAAGAAGCACAAACGATGACCGGTTACATGGTACAGATCGCTGGAGGAGATGTTTCGAACTTCGGAATTGAATACTATTCGATGTATGCCGTTGCCTTCACCCTCTTTGCCATCACGCTGACGTTGACAATGGTTGGAAACTATATCCGGACAAAATATCGGGAGACATACGATTGAGTGAATTCAATCCAAAGGGTGACGAACAGGTGAAAGGACAAACTCCTGAGAATTCTCCCGTGGCTGACCCGAGCCCAACAAACAAGATGCAGCTTGCCGCAGGCAAGTCGACTGAGCAATTTCGCCCCACACACCTAATCACATCGCGTGTCCGACTTGCGAAAGACATTTGCTTTCAGCGAATGTGCATCCTGACTGCGTCGGTGTCTGTGCTAATCCTGGTTTTCTTGTTGGGTTCAATTCTCGCATCAGGCATTCCCTCACTCAGTTGGACCTTACTCACTGGTTTCCCCGAACCCGAACCTGAGAACGCCGGAATGTGGCCTGCTCTCTTGGGCACCCTCTGGGTTTGTTCAATGTGCGCCCTGATTACTCTCCCTCTGGGAATTGGCACCGCTATCCTGATCGAGGAGTTCACTCCCCGGAACCGTCTGGCCCAAAAACTGGCCAGCCTGATTCAACTGAACATCTCCAATCTCGCCGGCGTTCCGAGCGTCGTTTATGGGATCCTTGGCCTGACCGCTTTCGTATCCATGTTTTCTTTGTTTGACGACACTGGAGATAGCGGTGCCCCGAGTCTGGAAATTGGTGCGGTCTACTATGATCAATTCAGTAATTTAGCGAGCGATCCGTTCTTGGCCTCAGGCGACGAATCCGCTCGAGAGCGCTACTTTCTGGTACCTGTTGACCTACGAGATGATCCAACAACCGTTCCAACCACCGGCATGGTTGCCTATGAAAACCAGGAAGCGGGATTGGTGCCGGTGGAAATCATCGCAATTGACCCATTTGCGGAGGATCCTTCCACCTCGCCGGATCAACTAAGCCGGACCATTGACGAGACATCAACTCCAGGGCGTATCAGCGAAAAACAGTGGTACTACCTTCGCTTACCATTTGGACGTGGCGTTATCGCTGGAGCACTGACACTGATGCTTGTGATCCTTCCTGTCATCATCATCAGCACGCAGGAGGCGTTACGTGCGGTTCCGACAACGCTTCGTGCGGGAGCTCTTGGGCTGGGTGCAACGCCCTGGCAAGTGGTTTGGAACGTCACTTTACCTTCTGCGGTTCCCGGAATAATGACCGGATCAATCCTCGCAATGAGCCGTGCAATTGGTGAAACAGCCCCGATTCTGATCATTGCGGGAATCGTCTATATTCGATCGGCGCCTCAACACCTGATGGACGATTACACCGTGATGCCACTTCAAATTTACAACTGGACGTCTCGCCCTCAAGAGGAGTTTCACCACATCGCCGCTGGTGGCATTGTCATCTTATTAGCAATCCTGCTGACTTTTAATGCAGTGGCCGTTCTGATTCGCCATCGCATGCAAAACAAGCTTCATTAACCTGATCAAAACACAATTCCCGCCCAATGTCCGCATGAACGAAACAATCACAGAACCACCCCGTGGCTCGGACAAAAACAACCGAGCAACACACGATTTGCAAAATGCCCCGACGGAGCCTACCAGCCGTATGGACACGCACGAAGCAGCGCAGGCGGACGTTCCACGCTCCATAATCGAAATGAAGAATCTCTCGTCTTGGTATGGAAGTTTTCAAGCGCTGAACTCGATCTCACTAAACGTCCGTAAGAACAAGATCACCGCATTCATCGGACCAAGCGGATGCGGAAAGAGTACCCTTCTGCGGTGGGTCAACCGCATGAATGACACAATTCCCACAGCGCGAGCCACGGGGAGTCTGCATCTTGGGGACCTCGATCTGCTGGGAAGCGGAACCGATGTGGTGGACTTACGTCGCAGAGTAGGGATCGTGTTTCAAAAACCCAATCCATTCCCAAAATCAATCTTCGACAACGTGGCATTCGGCCCACGACTGCATATGAAATTGCGGCGCAGCGAGTTAGTCGATCTCGTCGAGTGGTCATTGCGAAAAGCAGCTGTTTGGGATGAAGTGAAAGATCGCTTGAACGCTCCAGCTTTGGGACTCTCTGGAGGCCAACAACAGAGATTATGTATCGCACGCACCATTGCGGTAGGGCCACAAGTCCTTTTGATGGATGAACCCTGCAGTGCCCTGGATCCAGGAAGCACACTAGCTATCGAGGAACTGATGAATGAACTGCGCGATCAGTATACGATCGTGATAGTCACGCATAACATGCAACAAGCATCGCGATGCAGTGACGAAACAGCCTTCTTCTTCGAGGGTAGCCTCATCGAAATGAATGATACCAAGAGCATCTTCACGAATCCGAATAGTCAAAAAACGGAAGACTATATCAGCGGTCGATTTGGATGACCGAGCATCCGACTCCCCCCTTCACTACCCTTCCTGCGCAGGCGACCTATTATGACCAAGCACCTCGATCGGGAACTCGACACCCTGAGAAGTGATCTCATCTCCCAGTTTGGCCTAGTCGAGCATATGATACTGACCGCGGTGCGGGCCTTGGCCGAACGCCGAGGCGACCTTGCCCAAGAGGTCATAGATCAGGACGCGATCGTCGACGCAAACGACATCAAGTTTGAAGAGGAGTGCCTGAAACTGTTGGCCCTGCACCAACCGGTGGCATCCAGCATGCGATGGTTATTCACCGTCGTGAAAGTCAACAATGAGCTAGAACGCATGGCAGATCTGGCATGCAACATTGCTGAACGCGCAAAATCCATTGAGCAATATCCTCTTTTCTCTGTTCCCGAAGAACTAGACGCAATGGCAGCGGGTGCCACCCAAATGGTCAAAACGGCGCTCGACTCATTTATTGAGGGAGACGTAGAAAAATCACGCGAAGTAATTGCAGCAGATGATAAGGTTGACCGAACAAACCGGCTCGTCATTGATTTATTACACGATGTCATGCGTGAAAACCCCGATTACATCGCACCTGCCGTTCACTGCTTCAGTGCTTCCCGACATCTTGAACGCATTGCTGATCTCGCAGTTAATATCTCTGAAGAGGTGATTTACCTCGTGTTGGGTGATATCGTTCGTCACCAGCATGGTGAAACCGGAACGGACAATGGCGTTTAATACGTCACAGCGAAGGGTAACTGCTGAATTTGCTGCAACCACATGCGATCACCCTGCAGTCAAATGACAGAGTACCGCGGCGTTTGCCACGCCCAGCGAAATCTGGGTGGATTTTCCGTTCTCCGGGCGAATTCCGCCCTGCGGTCTTGGCGTAAATCGTCAAGCGACACATTTCTCATCCGCCCATCTGTGCGAACGCAGCGCACCCTGAACGGCTCACTCTAACGATTGCCCAAGAAAGCGTCGGCTATCAGTCACCTGAATCTGCAACCGTCCTCTCACGGTCCAGCGAGCAAAGCAAGGGTCTAACTGGTACATTCTGTCGGGCACTAATTCACTTTCAAATCGAGATGGCCTTCTACATGCATCACTCGTTTATAACACCTACGTTCACCGCCCGAATTTTCATTCTCACGCTGCAATTGTTGGCCTGCGTTGCGTTAAAGGGCGAAGAGACAAATCCCCAGCCGAAAATCAAAAACGTTCTGTTCATCATCTCAGACGACCTCAGAGCCAACACGCTCGGCTGCTATGGAGACCGATTCTGCAAGACTCCCAACATCGACAAACTGGCACGTGCCGGGATGCTATTTGAACGTGCTTACTGCCAAGGCACATCCTGTGGTCCTTCAAGGCGTTCGTTGATGTTCAGCCGTTATCAAGGAACCAGCAAGGTAAACATGGGCCAATATTTCCGCGAGCAGGGATGGTACACAGCTCGCGTTGGCAAGATCTACCACATGCGTGTCCCGGGTGACATCATTGCCGGTACCAATGGCGAAGATATCGCCTCCTCATGGACCGAACGTTTTAACTCACCGGGTCTTGAAGCACACACGCCCGGAGATTACGCGTGTCTTAACCTGAACGTATTTACCGAAGCACTCGAGGCACGTGAATCAACTAAAATGCCGAATCGCATGTTCGTCACGGTCCAATACGACGGTGATGGATCAGACCAACCCGATTTCAAGTCAGCAAACAAAGCCATTGAACTGCTTCGCAAACACCGCGAAGATCCATTCTTCCTTGCTGTCGGGCTCGTTCGCCCCCACTATCCGATGGTCGCTCCCAGAGAATACTTCACTCCCTACCCTTGGCAGGAGATGCAGTTACCGTCGCAGCAAACCGGAGATTTGACAGACATTCCTAAAGCGGGCCAAGCAAAAACGATTTCATCAACTAACCCCATCGGCAAACACCCCGATAATCAACGACGAATGTGGTCAGGGTATTACGCATCTGTATCTTTCATGGACGAACAAGTCGGAAAAATCATCAACGAACTGGATGCTTTGGGCTTACGCGACAGCACAGCAATCGTATTCACCAGTGACCATGGCTACCACCTCGGTGACCATCAATTTTGGCAAAAATCGAATCTGCACGAACAAGTGCTTCGGGTTCCCTTGGTGATGTCTGTCCCTGGCCTGCCCACAGGAAGATCCGGCGCGGTAGTTGAGTTGGTCGACATCTATCCCACTGTTTGTGAATTAACCGGACAAAGAGTTCCAGACGAGGTTCAGGGAACCAGCCTTGTTCCGCTGCTGAACAAAAGTTCGAACCAAATAAAATCTGGCGCATTGTCGTTCCACAATGGTTTTTCACTAAGAACTCCTGAGTGGCACTACATGCGTTACACGGATGGTTCCCGCGAGCTCTACGACATGAATGCTGATCCCGGGGAATTCACAAACCTTGCCAAAACCGCTGATGCCACAGATCGCTTGCAGCAACTTGAACGTGTTCTTCAAACAAGGCTGAGCAAAGCCGGAATCAAAGCAAAAATCCAGAATCAAAAAGAGCGTAAGAATCGCAAATCCGTTCAAAATCCAGAATCAAACAAGAAGTAATCCATGTCACCAAAACGTCCTGCAGGCAACGTTAAATTTGACAACCATGCCCGCGTGGTGATCGTGACAGGCGGCAGCATGGGCATTGGAGCTGCCATCACACACGCTTTTGCCGAGTCAGACGCGTATGTTTATGTAGCCGACCTCACGCAACCTGAGCGTACCAACAGTTCCAACGTCGAGACAGTGAAGTACTTGCATTGCGATACATCGTCGGAAGCAGACTGTGAAGCCATGGTAAAACAGGTGATCGCCGAGCGTGGCGGCGTGGACGTGCTGATTAACAATGCGGCAATCCAACCACGGGAATCCTATCACCTGTCTCTTATACACATCTCCGAGCCCACGAGACCGAGGCTGATCTC
>CAJXTM010000176.1 GCA_913061385.1 uncultured Rhodopirellula sp.
CTACACGTAAGGAGTCGTCGGCAGCGTCAGATGTGTATAAGAGACAGGATCTTACTTGGGCAAGAAAAAAAGACGGTCACCACGAGGGGGAACGGAGATTGGGAAGCCAGGTTTGCACCGCGAGACGCCTCCTTCGAACCAACGGTGCTTACGGTACGCTCTGGTGGGAAGTCAATCGAATTCAGGGATGTGGTGGTTGGTGAAGTTTGGGTCTGCGCGGGGCAGTCAAATATGGAGTGGTCTGTTGCTGATTCCAACGGTGGGGTGGGTGAAATTGATGCATCCCAAGCACAGAACCTGCGATTGCTGAATCTTGTCGGAGGGGCACGCGGATTTTCGGGTAGTTACGGCGTGCAACACCTAGACCGTTTGGAGCCGTCACGGTACTCACAGGGAGCATGGGAACAGGCGTCGCCAAACTCAGTCGGTCGGTTCTCTGCGGTTGCGTGGTTTTTTGCAGTTGAGCTACAGAAAAGACTGAACGTACCTGTGGGAGTGATTTGTCAAGCGGTGGGCGGAACACCCACCGAGGCCTGGGTCCCGCTTGATGCGCTTACGTCGGATCCAATTCTTCGCGGGCTCGTGAGTGCGAATTGGCTTGATAACACGCGACTAAGCCAATTCTGTCGGGAACGGGGTGAGCAGAACTTGGTGACCGCGATGCAATCAGGGGAACCAATCCCTCGTGATGACCTTGGGCCTCATCATTCGTTTAAGCCGGGATTTATGTGGCAGGCCGGAGTCGAGCCGCTGGTTCCCTATGCGATTCGTGGATTTGTTTGGTACCAAGGCGAATCGAACGCAGAGACACCGGAGCGGGCGATAGAGCAATCGCTGCTTTTCCCACTGTTGATTAAACAATGGCGAGACGCGTGGAACCAGGGAGAACTTCCATTTCTTTTTGTTCAGCTACCTGCACTCAATCGTCCGGATTGGCCGCTCTTTCGGGAAGTGCAAAGGCGAGTTCAGAAAAAAGTTCCGAACGTTGGCATGGCGGTCACCATGGATCTTGGACATCGCTCGAATGTTCATCCCACAGAGAAACGTTCCGTCGCACGAAGACTTGCCGGGCTGGCGCTTGGTAGTACTTACTCAATGAACGAAGAGGCTCTGTACGCGGGACCCGTGGTGACCAGCGTGAAAATAGAGGGGCGTTCGGTGATTCTTGACTTTGCGAACGTAGGTCAGGGACTCGAGGCATCAGATGCTCAGGAGTTGAGGCACTTTGAAATCTCTGGACCCGACGGCACCTTCTTCTCTGCCTTAGCGATAATTGTCGGAAGACAACGCGTCAAGGTCGAGAGTGACAAGGTGATGAAGCCGCAAGCGGTCAGGTACGGTTGGGAGCCGTTTCCAGAGCCAGAGCTCAATCTCACTAATAGCAAGGGGATCCCAGCATCGCCGTTTTCCACACTTTCTGATCAAGAGCTGTACGAAGTTGAAACCAAGCCTAACCCCGCCAATATGGGTCGCAACAAAATGACCAATGTGTTGCCCCTCATCTCAAAAGACAATGGTCCTGAACTTGAGTGATATTGTGAAATGGATGCGAGGACACCAAAACTATATAAGCTTGTCTCGGAAAAAGACCCGATTTGAAGCCGACGGTGTAACTCAGGATGGAAACCGTTACAACCAAGTGCATTGTCGGTCGACGAGCCGCATCTTGGGCCGTCCGTTGTTCCGCGGCTACCGCTTCGGCGTTTGGGTTTCGTTGTGTCAGTTTGGCAAGACGGAAATGAACTCGGTGCCCAACGAATGTCTGGAGGGGAGTCGCTGGGGTTCTTAATCTTTGTTTGCTTGAATGCCGTACCAGGGTGTCGCGTACAAGCATGTTGTCACACCTGAGTGTGTTGCTGCGGGTATTCGTGGGGCTTGATAGGGCTGGCTAACGACGTTTCCTGCTTGAATACCGTAATTACAATTGATTTGTGGGGAGATAGCAGGCACGAAGTTGGTCGCGCAGAAAAGCGAGTATCCGGTTACAATGGATACGGTGCTTGTGTTCGCACTCACCGCAAAATATTTCAGTTACGCGTGAATCATGAATTACTGTATGTCACCTGACGTTGTGTGCCGTTTCATTGAGTATCGTCGCACTACTGTTGTCGTTCTCGGGTTTATCGCTGGGTGTTGCACTGCGGTTTTAGGTAATGCGGTGGTAGGTAATGCGGTTGAGCCCGATACTTTGTTTCGGGTTCCTGCGGATGTTCAGGCGGTGTTTCGCGACAACTGTATCGACTGCCATAACGAGGACGTGGCCGAAGGAAATGTAGACTTGAGTCGCATTTCTGAACTCGGGTCATCAGAACGTTTTGAGTTATTGAATAAGGCGCAAGAGCAGTTGCACTTCGGGATCATGCCGCCTGAAGAGTCAGTGCAGCTTAGCTCGGTTGATCAAGGCAAGGTTCTTAAGTGGGTTCGGGCCGAACTAAGAGAGCATGGTGCATCGCGGCTTGAGGACAAGCTCAGAAAACCAGGTTACGGGAACTACCTTGATCACGACGAGTTGTTCTCAGGGCGACACACACATTTGCAGCCGTTCACTTATGATCGACGTTGGCTAATCAGCGAATTTATTTTCGAAGCAAGGTTTAATGAGATTCTAAGTCACCGACCGTTTAAAACGATTGATGGAAAACGCCAGTACGTGATTGGTGATAATAACCGGCGAGTAAATTTAACGAATCCGTTCTTGTTGCCAACCAATACAGGTGTACGCTACTACGCCAACGCAACTTTAAACGGGGGTCATCTTTTGACCATGCTGACCAACGCCAAAGAAGCAGCGAACCATATGCTGTATTTGGCGGGTCGTGATCGCAGATATGTGCCGGCGATTTACGAAATCATGGACATGGAATGGACTCACGCTCGCACTTTAGCCGACCGCGAGAAATTTCTGAAGCAGTTCATCGGAACAATTCTTGGGGAGATGTACGGAGAACAACACGTTGCTCTCTTGCCTGACTTCAAACCCGTTGTAATTAAGTCATCCGATAGTACGGGTATCAAGAAGTCGCCATTCCACGCCGCCCAGCCTGGGGCACAGGAACTGGTAGTGTTGTTTCACTCGATGGAGAAGAATAGGAAGGACGGGGATAGCGACGCGGAGTGGATCGATAAATGTCAAAGAGATTGGTTCAATCAGGGTGATAGCGAACGTCTCATCACGACGCGTTTAACGTTTCTTGCGGGGTATTTAGAAGAGTTCAGGGAACAGGTGGTGAGGCACCGCTACGCCAAGAAACACAAGCTTCCAGTTTATCGTCCTCGGGCAGATGAGGAGCAAACTGAAATTGAGAATGCGGTTCGTGAGAATCGAAAATCCGGTGATCGGTATGTCGAGATAATCAACAAGTGTTTGGATCAGTGGAGAGTGCAGTTCCAGAACGAGAGGCAGTCGGTTGGTGTGCCTGCTCAGGAAACCATTGGTGCGCTCGTGCTGCAGTTGTATCAACTACTGTATCACCGGCCGCCTACTGAAGATGAACTTGTTAAATATGGTGAGCTGACCCATAAATATCTTGGACAGCTTGGGAATCTTGCTGGAATAAAGAAGCTGATACAGACGCTTATTTTGAAAACGGATTTTGTGTATCGGAGTGAATTTGGTTCAGGGGATCCTGATGAGCATGGGCGACGAATGATGTCGGCGAGGGACGGTAGTTACGCAATTGCCTATGCAATCACGGATAGCAGTCCTGATTCAGAGTTGGAAAAAGCGGTAGCAGAAGGCAGACTTAATTCGAGAGCTGACTACAGACGTGAAGTGAAACGAATGTTGGCAGGCCGAGAACAGTACTATGTGATTGACGAAGCCGTGCAGCGACTTCAGCTGACGGCTAGTATTACAAACACCCCGATTCGCAAGTTGAGGTTCTTTAGGGAGTTCTTCGGGTATCCTCAATTGCTTTCAATTTTCAAAGATAATAAACGCTTTGGCGGAAACTACGACAACGCCAAGGGGCGATTGGTAGGCGAGGCAGACAGATTGGTGGATCATATTCTAAACGCCGACAAGGACGTCTTTCACGAGTTACTGACAACGGAAAAGTTTTACGTCTACCACTCGGGCGATAACGCTGCGATGAGTGCGTCATCACAGCGTATCCGAGACATCTATGATCACTTCAAAGGCGTTGATTGGAAGAATTACACGTCAGATGACTTGGAAGTGCATGCTCCCTTCATCAAGGAAGTGAAGATGCGAGGTATGGGGCGAAATCCGAAAGATGATTTGCGTACGTTCAAGACGGTGATGACAAGCTTTACCACACGATTTGACAAGGGGCAGTCAGCGGCTGCACCGTTTGACTCTTTTCCTGCGCACGGGAAGAGCAACGCCGATACTAGGACAGGACTACAGCTGCGAAGCCCCGAGGTTGCTAAGTTTTTTAATATCGAACTCGATGACTGGAACTATCCAGTAGTTCAGCCAGCGTATGTGCAACAGCGAAAAGGTATGTTGACGCACCCCGCGTGGCTGATTGCCCATGCACAGAATACCGAAACTGATCCTGTCAGACGGGGGCGTTGGGTACAGGAGAAGCTTCTTGCCGGCACGGTGCCTGATCTTCCGATCACTGTTGATGCGGTGATTCCCGAGGATCACCATCGGACTCTGAGGCAGCGGCTTGATGCAAAGACGGAGGAAGCCTACTGTTGGAAATGTCACCAGAAGATGAATCCACTTGGTCTGCCATTTGAAATCTACGATGACTTCGGTCGATATCGACAAAATGAATCTTTGGAGCATCCGGATAATTTGCTCAAAAAAGGACCTGATAAAGCGGCACCTCACGTTGACCTAAGAGATACCTACAAAACACTACCAGTGCAGGCAACTGGCACGCTTGTCGGTTCAGGAAGCGATTTGCTTGATGGCGATGTGACGGACGCGCTGGACTTGATCGACAAACTTGATCGTTCCGAGCGGGTTCGACAATCTTTGATCCGCTATGCGTTCCGCTTTTTTATGGGGCGCAATGAAATGCTTTCTGACTCCAGAACGTTAATCGACGCAGATCAGGCGTACGTGAAAAGTGGCGGTAGCTTCGATGCTGTGATTGTGTCATTGTTAACCTCTGATTCATTTCTATTCCGCAAAGAAAATCAGCACTGATATGGCTACAAATCGAAGAGTGTTTTTCACGGGTGCGGCTCTGGGGGTTGGGGCCGCGACACTGGGTACCGGAATTCGGCAAGCGTCGGCGGAAGAGGTGACGTCTGGTTATCCTCAGCGTTTCGTTTTTATCCGCAAATCCAATGGTGTGCGTCCCGATGAGGTCGCGATGCCAACGTTTTCTGAAGCTGATAAGAAGCGTGATCGAGAAAAAGAGGCGTTTCAAATCGACTTGGCGAATCACGAATTGCCATCGTGGATGCGACCGTTGGAAGCACACAAAAACCAGCTCGCAGTTTTGCAGGGCCTCTCGTGTAAAATGAGCGAAAATGGTCACTGGTCTTATTCGTCCGTGATGGGTGCTTTTAAGTCGGGGCGGAATTCCCTGAGCGGAATTAAACGAGCCACCATTGATTTTGAGCTGGCGAGGTTGTCGCCCTCGCCGTTCGGCCATGTTGAACTTTCGTTGACCGGGAATTACAGCACTTTCCGAACCGGTATCGTCCCTGGATACTCGGCACCCGGCCCACATCAACGCAACTATTGCTACGCTGATCCACAGACTGCCTATAACGAACTGTTCAAATCAGTTGCCAATCCTGATGCCGTTGCCTCTGATAACGCGATGCTTAAGTTTTTGCAGGCGGAAGAGTCTTACAAAGCGAGTGTGCTTGGTGGTCACGAGAAACGTAAGATCAGTAATCACGTCGGCTCAATCGAGTCGATTCAAGCCAGGAATCTTGAAGTTGAAAAAATGTCGGGCTCGATTGCAGAGCATCTGCCGGAGATTGCCAGCGTGCATCTTGACGGCGGACACAATGCTACCACTCCCGAGAAACAGAAGGCGATGACTGATGTCCTGGTTGCTGCTCTCGTTACAGGTTTGACCAATGTAGTGACCTACACCATCGATGAATTGTCCACGCCCGTGAAGGGGCTGCCGGGGAATGAGGGTGATCATATCTCGCTTCATGAACTTGGGCACAACGGTGGTTACAGCGGTGTGGCAGCAAACGAGATTCGTGAAAAAGTTCGAGCGGGGCACATGGATCAAGTTGCAGCGATCGTGGAAGGTTTGAAGGCCGCGCCCGAGGGTGGTGGGAATATGTTCGACAATACCGTTGTCATGTATTTTCCTGAGAACGGTGAGGGGCATCACAGTCATGGTACAGAGGCACCTTTTGTCGTTCTCGCTGGTGACAATTGCCGATTGGACATTGCCGGACAGTACATTCGGTTTCCGTTCCACGCGAATGAGGGCCACAAGACCATTGGCAATTGGTACACAACTTTATTGAATGCGTATGGCAATCCGCTTCCCCACTATGGTGACCTTGATTTAGAGATGTCACGGAAGAAATTTGATCAGGTTGGGGCAATTTCGCGGCTGGTGGTTTAGTATCCGTTTTTCAGGGTTGTGGGGCGGACGGTGCATGGATGAAGCGAACATGTTTTAGCGGGAACCGAGACTCGGTGTTTCAGGCTGCGTCGCTCAGGCAATGCTGGTCAAAACTTAAGTTTCCGGTCGCAGAACACTGCAGTGAGCGGCATCGTTACAGCCGATCGAGGTCATCTTCGGCCTCGGTCTTGATGGTCAGGAGTTTCGGATCAGCGGGCTTCTGAGCGAGCCCAGTCACCGCGTACTGTAACGCTTTCTCTGGCTTTCCGTTGTCGAGGTGTGCTTGGGCTGTTGCTCTTAGCAGCCACACTTTGGTCGGTGTTTCCTTGAGATCCGATTCCATCAGAGCCAGACCTTCGGTGGTCATGCCATCCTTGAGAAGCTGCTTGGCAACGGAGTTGTGTGTGCCGCCCCAGGGTGCTTTTTTTCCATTTTTTTGGTACCACTGAAGGGCAGTTTGGAGCCCTTCTTTTTTTATCATGTCATACATGCGACGTTCTTGCGGCACCGCCGCCCTGGGTGGCAAGCGATAGGGTTGTGCGGTTGCAATGTGTATCATCTCACGACTGAGACTGTCTCTTATACACATCTCCGAGCCCACGAGACCGAGGCTGATCTC
>CAJXTM010000177.1 GCA_913061385.1 uncultured Rhodopirellula sp.
TACACGTAAGGAGTCGTCGGCAGCGTCAGATGTGTATAAGAGACAGTCTCAGACCCCGCGGAGAATCCCAGCGACGGTTCACTACAGCCCAAATCCGAAAAGCAGCGGAACAAACTGCAGCCGAACCACGCTGATCAGAAACAAAATCGTACCGCCAGCGAAGAAGTCCCTGGCGATCCCGTACCAGCTCGAGTCAACCCTGACGCAACGACAACGTCCGAAGACCTAGATGACGAAATCCTCCTTGCAGAAATTGTCCAAAGTTGCCCAGAACCCAGAGCAGAAAAACCGCCAACCGCTTTGGATGACTTTGAACAGCGAAACCGTGAAGTCGCCATCACCGAATTCCTGCTCCCCACAGCACCGGTTGATTTCGACTGGAACCACGCCAAACGTTTCACTCAATTCTTCGCCGAAAACCTTCACTCGATATCGACCCTCTACAGCACGCTACGGGTTCAACAGTGTGATGCGATCAAAGCCGAGAGCCAGTTAGAGCAAGCTATCTTACGACACGATCTCGTCTACGCAGATCTCGCTGACGACCTAAAACGCAATCAGGATACCACGAACGCTGGCGAGACCACTGTCACTGCGTTACACACACAGGACAGCTCACTTGCCAACTCTTTCAAGCAAGCAATCCGAGGATCAAAGGCTGTAACTGCCCCACTGGCAAATATGCTTTGGCCATCCCGAAATGCGTCTATCAGAAAACGTGAAAAACATCTGAGAGCAAAAATGTCCGACGTCAACACAAAGACGCAACAAGCCGGTGAAGATCTTCAAAATTCGCGTAAACAAACAGACATCATCCGAAAACGCATGGAAGATGCTGACAGGAAGTTATTGAATGCAAGCTCCTCATCAACCAAAGCAAATGATGCATTACGTCAAACACGCATTGAGATCAACAACGCGATTCTTGAAGTGCTGGAGTCCGATACCCGGGTGCAATCCACTGAACACCTAGACGCACTTGCAATCAATTCACCATACGAACCTGCATTTCGGCAGTGCGTCACTGAGTTGCATCAACACCAGGTTGAACACAGTTTGCTCAAAAAAGAGCTTTCTGAACTTCAATCGCCACTAAATCATGACACGCAACAACTTTCTCAGGCCACCGACGAGATTGCGTCTGCCGTCTCAAAAGGCTTTGTACATCACCCGCGGCAGCGAACACTAAAAACAGAAATCGCATGTAAGGTTGCATTTCGTACAGCGCCGGTCAGTACAAGCAGCACTGTCCGACTCGATGGAAAAGCAGAGGGAAACGCTGCCCTGAGCCTGAACTACAAGATAGATGAGATTGACTGGCAAGGTGGGGAACAACTACGGGCGTCGATCACGCAATTCAACAAAGCAGTTTCAAACGTTGGAAACCTACAGGCTCTACACGCAATACGTTCCGTTGAAGCAGCTTCAGCTGCACACGCAATCCTCGATTGCATTTCATTCATTCGAATGGAATTGGAACGAGACTTTGGGGGAACGAAATGACACTATTACAGATGTTTTTTGGAGAGAACACCAGTATCATTCATGTGCATTTACGAAACCGCAGAGGCTTACGTTTAGTAAAGGGTAAACTAGAAGCACAGCAACGACTAATTGCCAAGCGAATTAGAAACTTCGAACAAAAACACGAAGCTGAGCTGCGGCTATCGAGGTCACGTCTACACTCATCACAAACGACATACGATAAAGCCGCCACCGAGGAGTCTCACTGTTGGAATTCTTACCATTCCGGGTGCTCTAGGATTGAAAACTTTGTCAAATGCATTCAAATTACGATCGCGAGTCTGTTCAGCAATACGTCCGATGTGAGTGCCTCAGTACACCTAGCAGACAAACTGGCCTTCGAGTGGCAGATGGCGTTTCAAGCACTGCTAGAAGCAGAGCTTGAATTAAAGCAGCACAAGTCCCACTTCCAAGCATTGGCTGCGGGCATCGAGAGTGACCGTTTTGCGATCCAAGCCTTGTCCAAACGGATTATGTCCGTGGAGCGGCAATTGCAGGCTGAAGAAAACGCGATTACGCACTGCATAAAAAAAACGGCACAGCACATGTCGCAGAGTGCGTTAGCACGGAAACAGATGTTCGGACGTGCAATCGCTGAACCGTTCTATCGCGACGTACGAGAATTGCGACGACTACTGAACCGAATCAACGCTATTGAACAGATAGCGAGAAATCAGCCGAAGCATGAGAAATCGCAAAAGTGTCACGAACTGCTGGAAACAGTCATGGAACAATCTTTTGACGAGCGGAAGCTTCCACTGACTTGTCGGATACCACTCAAGGGCAGAGGAATTGTTGCACGAGTCGATAGAAACTTCGCCGACAGCACCGACCAAGACACCGGTGCTAACAACCGCCGCGTTTTTATAGGCGACAAACATACGTTCCACTGCTCAATTCTTCAAAGACATTGGAAGTCCGACCTGGTTAGTGACACCGTGTCTTTCTGTACAACAACCTCTCTCAGTGAGTCCATTGCAGACTCTACAAAAACCGAGACTGGAAACATCATCCAACGATTGGAAACCGAAGCAAACGCCGTGTCGCGGCGACTGTCCAAAAGCATTTTCACCGGTTTGAGTATTTGAATGAATGATTCCCAAACCAGCGGATTATCCGCGAAATATTTTGACTGAAACTGCCGCTCTTCCCCCTGCAGTTCATTGTTCCCCTCCTGATGTCGATCAAACCCAACGGTCCCAGACCAGCACTTGATTTTCACACACGTGGTATAAATAAGTCACCCTTTCGTGAATAAGGATCATTAGGCCCCATCGGCTATAGCCACCCACCAAGTAATAGTGCCATGAGAATCGCGTCCTTTATTTTGTGTTTGCTTTTGCTTGACACCTTGCATGCTGCGAACAAACCCAACATCGTGTTTTTCCTTGTCGACGATTTAGGGCTCGGTGATGTGGGTTGCTTCGGCTCTGCATTTCACGAGACTCCACACATCGATCAACTCTGTGCGGATGGTTTGAAATTCACACAAGCGTATTCCGCCTGCACGGTTTGTTCACCTAGCAGAGCGGCTATCCTTTTGGGAAAATACCCTGCCCGAACAAACTTGACTGACTGGATTGCTGGGCACGGCAGACGTAATGCTCCACTCAATATTCCAAACTGGAATATGCGGATGGAATTGTCGGAAACGACTCTTCCTGAAGCCTTAAAAGAGCAGGGGTACAAGAGCCAATTTGTAGGCAAGTGGCATTTGATGCCCATTGGGGCGGATGATTTTGATCAACATTATCCAACAGCGCATGGGTTTGACCGAAATATTGGGGGACGTGAATGGGGACAGCCTAAGGGCCCCGGCAAATACTTTTCGCCTTTTGGCATGCCCAACCTAGATGATGGTGAGCAAGGTGACTTCCTCACCGACGCGCTCACCGATGAAGCAGTTGACTTCATTGACGCTAACCAGCGCAGTCCATTCTTTCTCTACCTGTCCTACTACACGGTGCACGGACCAATCATGGCACCGCCCAATCTGGTCCAAAAGTACCGCGAGAAAGCGAAGTCATTTCCGAAACCATACTCCGAACGAGTCAATCCCGCGTTTGCGGCAATGACCGAACTGCTAGATCGGAGCGTCGGCCGTGTGCGAGCTAAACTTTCCGAACTTGGTTTAGCGGAGAACACGATAATTGTGTTTACATCCGACAACGGCGGCACATCCGAACTCGCGTCCGCAGGATTGCGCGGTGCGAAAGCGTTCGCGTACGAAGGTGGCACGCGTGTGTCGACGATGGTGAGTTGGCCCGGTGTAACCACACCGGGTTCTGAATGTAATGTGCCCATCATTGGCAATGATTTTTATCCAACTCTTTTAGAAATGTCGGGGGCTGACCTGCTGCCAAAGCAACACGTTGACGGTCAGAGCCTTGTTCCATTGCTCAAGAAGTCAGACGCTCCGTGGGAACGAGACGAATTGTACTGGCACTACCCGCACTACCATCGGACAACCCCCTACGGCGCCATACGCAAGGGAAACTGGAAGCTGATCGAGTTCTATGAAAACCATGCGCTCGAGCTCTACAACCTTGGCTCCGACCCCGCAGAACGCACAAACTTGGCAAAAGAACAGGAAGCCATTACCGCTGATCTACTCAGCCGTCTAAACCAATGGCGGAGCGCGGTCGGTGCACAGATGCCGACGTTAAACGCTAATTACAAACCAACGGCAGTGGGCAAACCACGCACCGTTCGACACAATGAAAATCCCGTCTCGACTCCCTATGGCACGATCTCAGCTTCTTCGCATCAACCGGGGAATTTCCCACATTACTCAGTCGATGGCGATAAGACCACACGCTGGGCCGCCTCAAACGAGGCTGTCCCGCAATGGATCCAGCTTGACTTTGGCAAGCAACGAACCTTATCCGGAGTCGAAATTCGCTTCAAGAACCGCACTCGAATCCACTACTGTGTAAGTATTTCCGATAACGGCAGTGACTGGACCAAGGTCCATGAATCAAACAAGCCCCTAGCGATACAAAACGAACAGGTCTCGTTCACTGCAAAATCGAGATACGTACGAGTCACAATTGAAGGCATTGAGTCAGGGTGGGCAACCATCGAAGACTGGAAACCTGTCCACAACGACTTGTAAGCCTGCAGAGTACTGGTTCCCGCTACCCAACGGAACATAAACCTCAAGAGGAACAGCGATTCGCATTTTTCACTCACAGCCCAGAGACCGCACCCCAAACCTCGACTCAGTGGGCAAACAGTCCCAACGAGGTCAAACCAACCTGCCCCAATCCTTTTCATCGCGATTCTCGAAAGCAAACCCCATGATTCTCCGTGTTTCATCAGCCTTGTTCGCCCTGTTCATCATCACGCGCGTAGCGCACAGCGAACGACCCAACATCGTTTTGATCATGGCCGATGATCTTGGCTTCGGCGATTTGGAGTGTTACGGGCATCCACGAGTGAAAACGCCGAATATCAATCAACTCGCCAAGCAGGGCGTGCGATTCACACAGCACTATGCCAACGGACCCGAGTGCAGTCCCACGCGTACCGCTTTGTTAACCGGCAGATATCAACAATACGCCGGAGGACTTGAGTGCGCAATTGGCACAGGCAATGTTGGTCGCTATGACGACGCGATCCGCTTGGCAGAACAACATGACCTAGGACTGCCAGCAAATCAGACTGTTCTTCCCCAAATGGTGCAAGCTCAAGGCTACCGGTCTGCAATATTTGGCAAATGGCACCTTGGATATGAACCCAAATTCAATCCCAAGGCCCACGGCTGGGGCGAGTTCTTTGGTTATCTGGGCGGTAATGTCCATTATTTCAATCATCGAGAAACCAGTGATTTGCATGTCCTCTTCGCAGATGACTTACCGGTCTACCGTGACGGATACATGACAGACTTGATCACAGACGCGTCGGTGGATTTCATTCAAAAGACGAGCGAACCCTTTCTACTTTTCGTCTCACACGAGTCACCTCACTTTCCTTTCCAAGGACCGTCCGATAATGGAAAACTAGTCACAAGTGATAATTGGATGGAGGTCGACAAGGATGCTTATGTGGCAATGATTGAGTCACTAGACGATAGCGTCGGAAAAATTGTTAATGCCATCGATCAAAAAGGGCAACGAGACAACACCATCGTCATCTTTGTGTCTGACAATGGTGGCTTCGCCAATGCAGCAAACATGGGTCCATTGCGTGGCAGCAAAAGCATGACTTATGAGGGTGGCATTCGAGTGCCCCTCATCATTCGATGGCCAGCCCAAATAAAGCCGGGGCAGACGAGTGATCAAGTATGCATTACCTTTGATCTGACCAAATCGATTCTAAACTTGGCTGGGGCTGATGCTCAGCAACAACATCTCGACGGTTACGACATCATTAACCATCTCGTGCAACAAAAAACCTCCGTTCCACGCACCCTTTATTGGCGAGGAAGACGGGGTGATCGAGTTTGGAAAGCGGTTCGTCACGGCGATAAAAAGTTGGTAACCAAACAGGGTGAGGGCGAGCCGATTCAATCGGTGTTCGATCTTTCCATCGACCCCGCAGAAAATGATGACCTCGCGAACGCCGCGCCAAAGTTGACCGGACAGTTGCTGAACTTGCTTGAGAACTGGGAAAAAACAACCCGCCCCAGTCGTTAGACGCTGACAATGCGGGCGAAGTCGCTCCTCTCCGACAACCACAAAAAACGATCGGCAAAGAAAATTGTCTTACGGCGTTTTCACCGGTCGTTTGAGCGGCAGCAAACGTAAATTCATCGGTGCAGAAAGCGGCAGCGTCTTTATTTCTTCCGCAGTTCCTGCAGTTTCGCCCTCCGTTGCAGCAGACTTGCCGCGCGTTCTTCTTTCCGCTGCAGCCTTGAGACGCTTCTGATACTCTTCCTCTGCTGCAACTTCCTGACTCTGCAATTCACGGACTGTTTGTATGGATTCAGCATCGTCGCCCGCGATTTCAATTCCAGCTGCGAGTAGATCCTTTTCCATACTCAACTGGACCAATGTGTTGAATCGCTTCATTCCCATTTCCTTACCATTCACCACTGCCGTATCGCGAACAAACTCTCCAAACCGAACATACGACAATCGCCCCCTACGCTGCATATTCGTTTGCACTTCAACTGCTCGAGATACCAGCCCTGCTTCCCTCATCAAATCAACTGCTAACGCGTCCAGCTTCTCGGCGCTCTTCAACAAATCATCATCAACTAACTTGAGAGTCTCCCGAGCATCAGAAATCCAATCCGCCTCTACCTGTCGATAAGCGATCGTCAACAATCCCGCCACAATTCCATCACGTTTGACAGAATCGTCATCGCGTAATCCACTTACCGCCGCAGAAGCCTCCTTGAGCCATTCCTTCTGTTCACTGGCCGATCCATCTCTGGGAGCCGGGAACAGATCCAAGAAGTTCTGTTGTGTTAGCAACCATGGGCGTTTTGTACCTCGGTTCACGTAGTATTGGGCCGGATTTCCGGGCCCTTGAACCAAAGGATTCCCATTTTGTCGAAGCACCACGTCTAAACAAACGATGGCTGATTCATAATCGCCAACGGACGCAAAGATATTTGCTGTCTCTTATACACATCTCCGAGCCCACGAGACCGAGGCTGATCTCG
>CAJXTM010000178.1 GCA_913061385.1 uncultured Rhodopirellula sp.
TCAGCCTCGGTCTCGTGGGCTCGGAGATGTGTATAAGAGACAGGCCGTAGATAATGCACGAAGTAACCAAGACGTTCGCTGCCCGAATCACCCATCTCGTTTATCACACGCTCGAAAACCTCAGGGAGCAGATGCTCACGACCGTAAGCGAATGACGCTGCAAGTTCGCAACTCTGCGAGTGGGTGGCGCTGGACAGAGTTCGGTAGACGAATTGACGCGTGCAATCTGGAATCCGAGCATTCTCTAGAGCGGCCAGAGGTCCGGTGCCGTTCCGCAACGCAGAGATAAATGTGTCGATCTGCGTTGTGCTGGCCTGACAACGGCTCATGGCCCGCAAATAAATCTCGAAGTGCGAAGCGTAACCACCTTCGCCATCTTCATCGCTCTCCTCGCACAGAACGATCTCGTTCACCAAACGACGTGCTTGGGTATTTCCTGAAGGAAGCCAAACAGTCTCGACGCACGTCAACGCCCGTTGCAGCGTTTTCAAAATCGTCATGAAGTCCCAAACCGCGAAGACGTGGTTCTCCATAAAAACCTGTACATCTTCAACTGTTTGCAGCGCATTATAAAGTGGATGCGAACGCAGTCTCTCGTTCAGCGGTGCGATGCTCTCGGTAATTGTCTTGCTTTGGTCCATCTCTGTTACTTTTCGTTGTGGTTGAACAATTCGAGTGTCAGTCGTCCTCGACAGCGAACGAGGCTCTCTATCGCAGAGCGTCAAAGGGCTGAGACCTTGTTGGTAGCCAATGGCATTGCTAACCAAACACCCCCGCCTCGTCGCCTCGCTATTTTAGCCCGCATCCCCAAAACCGTAAGGGCGTGACATTGAGAGGTCCCGAGATTTCAAAGGCAATGACCCAAGAAGTGCGTCGCAAATTAACTGACCGTTACTTTTGCCGTCGATTCGCTTGCTGCCAGCGTCCGTGTGAGCGTCCATGCCGGAGCAACTACGAACGCATCGTTTGACTCACTTTCACATCTCCTCAGCTCTGTAAGGACCGCACAAACCGCCTACAAATAACACTTCGACGATCCAACAAACAGTTCGTTCTTGTGCTGCCTAACCCCACCGCAGTACGTGACCAACTGCCGCATGTTGAAATCGCTTGCAAGAACTCCCTGCGAAGCCCCATTTTGCTGGTGATGGGCAAACGGCAATCGTTGCATACATTTTCAGTTCCGGCTATTCACTGGTCACCTAAACCCTGCAATCGCTCAAAGTATAAGGGTTGAATCATCGAAACCATCTACAGTGAAGCCAGGCGGCCTGATCAGTGAAGTCAATCTTCCCGGGAGATGGTTTATACTCGACACCGACATTCACAAATCCAGCTACGTCCCACCATGCTTTCCGTTAGATCAGCCTCCGTCCAATGCCGACCACCTTTGCTATGCGTCTACTGCCTATCGTCCTGACTTTGACCTTTGTGGCTTTCAGTTCCGCCCTGACACAACCAATTTCAGCTGCGGAGATTAGGGGTACCGCAACAATGACGTACGCGGATGCCGAACCTCTGGTAAGTAAGGGTGCAGTAATAAAATTGGACAATCACTGCACCGTCCGCTGCTATGACTGGGATCAGGACGGTGATCTCGACCTGATTGCTGGCGATGGTGGCGGAAGACTCTGGCTAATAAAAAACAGTGGCAGCCAAACTCATCCAGTCCTGGAAGAGAAACAGCCACTGGTCGCAGGTCAGAAATCGAAATGGGGAAATTCATACACAGGTGTCGTTCTCGCACAATTGGTCGGTAACGAATTGCCAGACCTTGTTGTGGGTCACTCTCGACGGCTCGTCACCATTCACAAAAACATTGGCTCGGCTCAGCACCCGGCCTTTGAAGAGCAGAGCACGACTGTCGAAATCCAGCCCAGCTGTGATGGGCGATTTGATTTGGCCGACTGGGACGGGGATGGACAACAGGATTTGATCACGGGATCTTTCGATGGGATTGTTCAATGGCACCGCAACACCAGTACTTCAAACAAACTGACGTTTTCTGCAGGTGAACCGTTTTGCGATATCCGAATCGCATACAACTCCCACCCACGAGTACTCGACTTTGATGGCGACAACAAACTCGATCTTTTATTGGGGCTTAATTGGGGCAGCGTTACGCTTTATCGTCACGCTTCGGAGCATTCCATTCCTGGCCTTGCGGCTGGCCAACAACTGAAATGGAGTAATGGAAAAAACCTGAACATTCGAGAGATGAACGGAGACGATACAACTCCGGAATTGTCGGACTGGGACGGGGACGGGGTTCTCGACTTGATCAGTGGTGGAAAAAATGGGCAGATCTTTTGGATGAAGGGGATAGGTTATCCATCTCGTGTCAACACGCTCAAAAATCTGCTTGCCAAACACAACCAAAACCTTGGCAGAACCCTTTTAGACAACGACGATATCCGTCAAGAAATCTTTGGATGCCTGACAGCACTACAAGCAGATCTTCGCAGTGGGTTAATTTCATCAACCGCAAGACAAGAGCTTTTCAATTCGCTGGCACCATTGGCTCGGCAGTATCCTCAACATCTCTCCCGTCAGCACTTTAATCTCGAACGAGATCCACATCTTCCTATACTTGCTGCGCAATACTGGGTTGTACTGCTAGAAAGTCTTCCAGAGTCCAAAGCAAATCGCCAACGGGTCGCAGATGCACTCGGTTTCGAATCAGGATACCGAACACTTCTTGTCGACCTGGGTGTCATTTTCATCGACAACAACACGGCTACCCCTGAGCATCTCGATGCCATGATCACGTTGATGCGTCAAATGCCACCCGCAACATGGGAGGTAGAAACGATCACAGTCGCAGGCTGGCTTGGGCCGGCAGTGAAAACACAAAAAATTCGATCTCGATCTGGGGTCAATATCTTTGACCTGCCACTCGGGCGTCCAGAAAATAGTTTTGCTGGCGATTCGCCTCGGCCCGGAGTCACAGACGTTTACCTCATCTGCCTGGCACATGAATTGGCGCACAACATGTTGGACACCGTCGGCCGTAAAAAGCGACCAGACCTGTACGAACGAAAATTCACAGGACTAGCTCAGGCCGCAGGTCCACACGTTGTCTACCGATCACCTCCATCGAAGGGGATCGACATGGAAGCCACCAAGGCAAACTTTCGTCGCATTGGTGCATGGGATGGCCAGAAAGAGACATGGCGTGATGCTTGGATCGGTTACTTTGCTGGGAAGCAGGAGTTCGACCGGGCTTACTCACGAGGGAACATCCAGTTCTTTCTCGATTCTCCCCAAGAGGCATTTGCTACGCTTGCCAATCAATACTACGCCGACAGCGGACTCATGCTCGAGTTTTGCAAAAACCGCTGGGATGCGGGAAACCGCACCAACGTCAACCAATTCCTGCTCATCGCCGAATATCTCAGCGAAGGCAAAGATCAAGGCAAATTCTTCCAATTGAAACCTGGCGGCAAACTGTCTGTGGAATCAGTTCAATTTAAACGAGATCCCCAGTCCCGTATCAGCAACCTGAAATCAGGAAACTTAACAGCACGATTCAGCTATCAAGACAACGGACTGGTGACGTCATTTGAACTTGCAACCAACAACAAACAAAAGTGATAGCAAACCGCATGAGGTAGGTTCGAATAAACCTTGGTGTTTCACAGGAGCCAGTGACTTCGCTTGCTGATTTCAGGGAATCCTGCTATCTAACCCACATGGTTCGTTTAGCAATCTTGCCTTCTTGGGTCCTGATCATCGCCGTGCCGCTCACTCTGCTGGGCTGCCAATCTCTGCAATCCAATGATGGGTTACTAGAACAGGAAAGCTCGAACGCCAACGTTTCCTCACGACAACTACGAATCGTGCTTGACGATCTCGTGCTCCAGTTCTCAAGTCAAGTCGAACTAGCGGCGGACCAAATCATTGCAGAAAACAATGATCCGCAAGTTCACAAGAATGCCCTGATGTGGAAGATGAATGGCATCGCCTCTTGTTTCCAGGCAGCCTCACGACGGGACCCATTGGGGTCCTATTTTGACATCTGGATTTTGAACAAGCAGTCTCTTGAACTCTTCGAGAATCCAACCGAGGCAGCACTCTTTGGTGACTCACAAGGTATAGCCATTTCGGCAACGAAACAAATGGAGACCACCATGGCTGATGTCTTGGACCTCATCGGTGATGATCTGCCTGTCAACGAGACGTTTGCAAGCGATTTTGCAGCCGACCATCCAATCAACAACCTTTATTTCAAACGGGCATCAATCACTGCCAACTACACGAAATACATCAGCAAAATTAAAATCAAGGGCCCCGAGTTACTCGGGGTGGTAGGCGACATCGATCAACAACTGGATCAACTCCAGCGACTCTCTTCGATGTACGCTGAGTTCATCCCCAAGCAAGCACGCTGGAATGGGGAACTGGTAATATTGGAAACACTACAGAGCAACGCGGTAATAACGTCACTGCAGAATATGTCACTGGCAGCAAACGGAGTTGCCGTCATCGCTGAGACTACCGAGGCGATGCCTAGCCTGATTGAGCGAGAGCGAAATCTCCTTCACGACGCGATAACCGAGGAACGCCTCGCCACAATGCAAGCCATTGACCAAATGCGATCAGAAACGCTCAACAGTTTTCAAGAAGAACGTATTGCAGTCATGGGCCAAGTCCAATCTGAACGAGCGACAGTACTTCAAGCGTTACAAGAGCAAAGAATCGCAGTAACAAACGACCTCAGCCAACTGGGTGAAGAGTCCCTTGACGAAATGGACAAAGTCATCGATGCAAAGATTTCAAATATCGCGTTACACGGGAGCGATCTGATCGACCATGGTTTCCGACGTTTGGCACAGCTTCTTGGTGTCGTTGCTACCTTGAGCTTGCTTTCCTTCGCAGCTTTTCTGCTTATCCGCGAACACCACCGCCGCGACAGCGGAATCAGCGAAGCTCCGATCAGAATTCACTCAGCGACGAAGGGCCATCCAGAACCACAATCAAGAGTAGCTTCCCAACCCACCAAGGCAGTGACTGAACCGCTCCCACAACGCCCGAATCAAGCGCGACATCGAAATCGCCGCGCGGCCTAAGCGTCCACAGAAGCACCTCAGACGAGCATCCACACTGGCATACCGAACGCCATCATGCTGCAACTTGGTAAACTCTAAAAGTGTCTATGGTATTGCCGGCACTGCCTGCGACCACAAATCTGGCTGAGATGATGCATGGTGATGCGAAACGCGTCAGATCCTAGGTAACTCGATAAATGTGTCCGACGCCGCAAATCACAACGCCAAAGCCAGCACTCACTCACTAGGGAAACTAAGAATGCGTGCAATTCTGTATTGGGCCATGCCTTTTGTCGTGACCGTATTCCTTCATGCTTTTGAGAATCCCAACAGTGCCGGCTGGGAAGACAGTACCGCCGCTACAAAATTCGAACCAGATCTGTATGCATTTCAAAATGGTCTTGGCTTCGGAACTGCGGCCGAGGAAGCAAATTTCCTAAAGCAAAATGGCTATGCTGGCGTTTGCCAAGTTTTTGACAAAGGCGACGCACTGGCCAACCGTATCGACGCCTATGAAAAAGTGAACCTTCGTGTCGGAAGTGTTTATCTGAATGTCAACGACACGCCCATTTTGGAAAACACGGTCAAACCACTCGCCAATCGAGATGCGATCATTGAACTCACAGTTCAAAAAATGTCGCCGAAAACGGTCGAGGCGATTCGGCAAACTGCAAGTATGGCAGAGAAGCTCAATATCCGAGTCGCACTCTACCCCCATCATGGCAATGCAATCGCTACCATGCCTCAAGCCATCGAATTGGTGCGGAAAGTGGGACACTCAAATCTCGGCATCATGTTCAACCTGTGCCACTTTTTAAAAAACGAAAAACCAGAGACACTGCAATCCGCTCTTACACAAGCGGCTCCGCACTTATTTTCGCTAAGTACAGCAGGTGCAGACAAACAGGGCACCAACTGGGGGCAACTGATCAAGACTTTGGACCAAGGAACTTTTCCACAAACAGAACTGTTCGGGATTTTAAAAACACTTAACTACAAAGGAGACGTCGCCTTGCAATGCTATGGTGTCAAAGGTGACAAGAAACAAAACCTCAAAACGTGCATGACGGCGTGGCGGGCGATTGTCTCAAATGTCAATTCAAACTGACGCAAAGCTAAGGCAGAAATCTTGGCAGCTAGCACAAAAAAACCCAATGCTCCATTGCATTGGGTTCTTCGGCACATCACGACAGCCACTAGTGACTAGTGATTCGCAGACGTCGCAAACGCACTTGAACTGTCATCGGTGATTCCATGCCTTCCCGATAAACCTCCAAGTCCAAGAAGCCGCCAGATGTTTGAATCATCTCAGGCAGGATAGAATCATTATCGAAGGCGTAACCATTCACGCTTAAGATCATGTCGCCAGGCTTCAACCCAGCCATAGCAGCCGGCGAGTATGGCGAAACTTCATGCACACCAAGAGCGTGTACATCTGGAATCAGGAAACTCTCAATTCCAAAGTACCAAGCCGAACGAACATGCCCATGCACGGTCGGACACCACACGACTCGGTAATGGCACCGCGTCCAACAGGACCAGTACCCTGGCACAGCACACAGGTCAGTCCAGTTGCATCCATGACGATGCATGTGCCATCCACACAGCAGGTCTGCCCACCAGTGGCAACCTGCCCCCATCCCAAAACGGTGCATCATGGTTTTCCGGGCACCCAGAACACGCTCTTGCTGCTTCACTCTCAATTCTGGCGTATCTTCATTCAATGAAGTTAGCTTTGATAAATCCTTACCAAAATCCTTGATGTTATTTGGCTTTGGTTTCACCGTACTGATGCTTCCAAGAATATTCTCAAAGCTGCGGTTGCTATTAGTACTTCGGGGCAAATCACCTAGCTTGCTGCTGGGAGACCTTGCATTGCTTTCTGGCAGAACACTGCCGACATTCGGGATAGGTTTCCTAGGTAATCGGTCAGGCCACTCAACTGGCAAGTTCCGCACCGAACCAGATGTAGATGGCGGAAAACCCCGCTGTAGTTGCTGAGGTCTGGGGACGGTTGTTCGTCCTACCCCTGTCTCTTATACACATCTCCGAGCCCACGAGACCGAGGCTGATCTC
>CAJXTM010000179.1 GCA_913061385.1 uncultured Rhodopirellula sp.
CGTAAGGAGTCGTCGGCAGCGTCAGATGTGTATAAGAGACAGGCCGTGAGGTGTGAAAATGGGCGGTTTCTGAACAACTCGACAGCTGTTCGGGGGGTGTTTGCCCGTCTGCATCTCACCGCTGCTCTTCCGTTCGGGGGCAAAAGTTTTGTGTTCCACCTGTGAAACCGCTTTCGTGCACCTGTTCATCGTCCCTATCCTGTTACGACAGCTGAACTACCCTTTCCCGATTTTTGCAGAGGCAGCGACGTGGACGATCAAACCAAAAACAAAGCTATTATCGACGAACTTATCAAGTCTTACTTCATGGAGTTGGAGACCGTCGTCAATTACCTTGCCAATAGCGTCAATCTGGATGGAGTGCGGGCAGAGGAAATTAAAAAGTCGTTGAACGCTGATGTCACCGAAGAACTTTCTCATGCGACGCAGTTGGCGATTCGAATCAAGACGATCGATGGATTCATTCCCGGAAGTAAGGCATTCGTGCCAGTGCAGGAATCTCTGCAACCGCCCGCTGACACCACTGATGTTGTTGCTGTCATCAAAGGCGTGATCGACGCAGAAGAGGCAGCCATTGCACAGTACGAAAAGATCATTCGTTTGTGCGACGGGTTTGATTTTGTCACCCAAGACATGTGTATCACTTTGCTCGCTGATGAGCAGCAACATCGGCGAGAATTCGTCGGGTTTCTGAAGGAATACGAAAAGTCTTGATGAGTTCGATTCGAATTGTGGCACGCAATTTTGCGAGCCAGTCGTGGATTGAGAACGCCCACCTTTCTGTTAGATGAGACGTTTGTGTCAAAAGCATTTCAGGCCACCAACGCAGTTGTGACGGGTTCCTCAAGTGGAATCGGCAGAGCCACTGCGATCTCGCTGGCCCAAGCTGGCGTTGAGCGATTGGTCGTCCATTACCGGTCCAACGAAGCAGGTGCTGCTGAAACAGCTGACGCCCTGAGCGATATCGGTTGTGACCCCATTCTCGTGTCAGCCGACCTCTCTCTGCCTGAGGGGCGTCAGGCTTTGATCCAAGCCGCGTTTGATTCCCTCGGCGTAGTTCAGACCTGGGTAAATAATGCTGGAGCAGATGTGCTGACTGGAAGCGCAGCCGCAATGGATTTTGAAGGCAAGCTGCAGCGTTTGTTTGATGTTGATGTCATGGGAGCCATTCTGCTTTCGAGGACTGTCGCAGATCGCATGATTGCTCAATTTGATCCGCAATCGAACACGGGTCCCGCTTCGATGGTTTTCATCGGCTGGGATCAAGCGTCCGATGGCATGGAAGGAGATGCGGGTCAGATGTTTGGACCGATCAAGGCAGCGGTGATGGCATTTGCCAACAGTCTGGCGCAGGATTCTGGTCCTCGCCTGAGAGTCAACACGATTGCACCTGGTTGGATTCGCACCTCGTGGGGCGAGTCAACCAGTGATTATTGGAACGCACGTGCCGAGGGGCAGTCGTTGATGGGCCGCTGGGGCGGAGTTGAGGATATTGCCAGAGCAGTTCTTTACGCCGCAGACCCAGGGAATACGTTTTTGACGGCTCAGACGATCCAAGTTAACGGTGGTTTTAATCGCCGTTTTTGAGCTAGTCTTCAGGAGTTGAACTCATTCGAGGTGAACCGGACGCACGGTAATGCTTGGTGGGGCGCGTTCATGTTCCTGTCGCAGTTCCCTCAACCCGCCGTATTGTCATCTCGATTGCTGAGATAAGAGCCTTCGCTTTGTTGAGCGTTTCTTCGTACTCTGCAGTCGGATCCGAGTCTGCGACAACGCCACAACCAGCTTGGACGTGCACCACACCGTCTTTCACCACCATGGTACGCAAGGCAATGCAGGTATCCATGTTGCCTCGGTAGTCGATGTATCCGACCGCACCTCCGTATGGGCCACGACGGTGAGGTTCAATGTCGTCAATCACTTCCATAGCCCGGACCTTGGGTGCACCTGATACGGTGCCTGCAGGAAGGCAGGCTTTGAGGGCGTCGAATGAATCGAGGTCTTCACGCAGTTTACCTTGGACCTCACTGCTGATGTGCATCACATGACTGTATCGTTCAACCACCATGACCTCAGTCAGGTCAATGGTTCCGAATTGTGCGACTCGGCCAACATCATTCCGCCCTAAGTCCACCAACATGACATGCTCTGCACGTTCTTTTGGGTCTGCTAGTAATTCCTTTTCCAATGCTTTGTCTTCCTGGCTGGTTTCGCCTCGCTTGCGGGTACCTGCAAGCGGACGTACTGTGACCAACTGTTCATTCACGCGGCACATGATTTCAGGAGAACAACCGACCAATTCACAGTCAGGTGTTCGCACGTAGAACATGAATGGACTTGGATTGACGACTCTCAAAGAGCGATAGATTTCGAATGGATCGACATCTGTACGAACAGAAAGACGTTGACTTGGAACGACTTGGAAAACATCTCCCGCTCGAATGTATTCGACGCATTTTCGCACAGCGTTTTCAAACGACTCTTTTGAAAAGTTCGATTTGATTTTCAGTGGGTCCTGATCACTGAGTTTTCGCCACTGGTCTGGGTTCCATGCAGACCTTTGTTCGGGTGCCGCACGTGACAACCGAGTGATTGTTTGATCAACCTGTTGCATCGCGTGTTGATAAGCAATTTCGGCCTCTGTTGCCGAGCCAATTTCCCTGCAATCAGCTAATGAGACGACAGTGATTGTTTTTTCGACGTGATCAAAAACGCAAAGCGTGTGATAAAAGGCAAAGTCGAGGTCTGGCAGGTCACGATCATCTGCAGGTGGATTGGGAAGATTTTCAACGTAGCGAACCACGTCGTAGCCAGCGTAGCCAATGGCACCACCTACAAAGGGTGGCAGACCTTTGAGTTCAGCGACTCGAAAGTGGAAGTGAGCTCGAAATGCATCGAGGGGATCTTCTGCGGTGGTTCTTGAGCATGAGCCATCGGCCAATTCAGTGACTTCGATTTGATTTCGCTTGGCGGAAAATCTTCGAATGGGGCCTGCAGCTAAAAAACTGTAACGGCCAACCTTTTCACCTCCGATGACACTTTCAAATAGACAAGCCGGGCCACCATCATCCAGAAGTTGAAATGCAGTCACAGGTGTGAGCGTGTCGCTTAAAAGACGACGGTAGACCGGTACAAAGTCATTTTCCGTCGCAAGTTGGGCAAATTGTTCTGCGTCAGGGATATGCATCAAAGACCAATGATTCGTTCGAGCGAGGGGCAAGCAGGTGCGGGTTTAACGGACTCGGATTTCTTGACTCCACCCGTCTTTTATCTTCCGTGGTGAGCGGCGATGAGTGTAGGGGAGGACTAGCATCGATCCGTGACTGTATGCTACTCAGCAGAGTCACGGGCGGTTCTACTTGATTGTGAGGCGGTGCCGGTTGCGTTGACACCACCCTTAGCAGCGATAGAATCCCACCCTAGGGACACTTACTCCTTGAAACGACTAGGTTTAGGGCGATGGCGGTAATCAGGAAACACAGATGAAGTGCCAATACTGCGAAAAGCCCGCTACATTCCATATCACAGAGTTGACCGAGCCCGATGGGCCGCAGGTCATGCATTTGTGTGAGGAGCATGCTCGGGGTTTTTTGCAAAAAGAGGCAACTACACCGGCTGCTTCGATCGCCGGAGCGTTGGCAAAACAGCTCAATTTGGGGCAAACCAAGCAGGAACTCGCTGAGCTGGATCAGAAAGAGTGTCCCGTTTGTGGGATTAGCTTTTTCGAATTTCGAAATACGGGAAGATTGGGCTGCCCATTCGATTACACTCATTTCGCGGAAGATCTGATCCCGTTACTTACAAATATCCACGACTCGGTCGAGCACTGCGGAAAACGTCCCCGCCGTGCAGCGGCGGCTGATTCTCATGCCGAATTGATTCAGCTTCGTCGCGAGATGGAAGAAGCGGTTGAGCGAGAAGACTACGAGCGGGCGTCGGAAATCCGTGATGAGCTCCGTCGCATCGAAGAGGCCGGCAGCACCGAGCAACATGCCACCGAGGAAGAAGAGTGATTCGAGATTCGGATTTTGATGACCTGGCGCACAAGTCAGGCGAGTGGTTGCGGGGCACCGGTCCCGAGTCAGACATCGTGATCAGCAGCAGGATAAGGCTGGCGCGGAATCTTGCTGACTTTCCTTTCATTCGTCGTTGTAGTGATGAAGATCGTATCAGCATCGAACGGACCATTCGTGCAAAGATGGACTCAATCGATGACTGGCGAGATGTTCGGTATATCGACCTTGAGCAACTGTCTGAAATCGATCGACAATTCCTCGTTGAACGACAGCTCATTAGTCGGGAAATAGCCGATGCTGAGGGTTCGCGAGCCGTTGCTATCGATCCCAGTGAGCAGTACAGCGTGATGATCAATGAAGAAGATCATCTTCGCATTCAGGTCATGCACAGTGGTTTGGACCTTAAGTCCGCATGGCAAAGCATTGATGAACTGGATGACAAGTTGGAAGGAGCAATCCTTTATGCGTTTCATCCTCAATTCGGTTATCTGACGGCTTGTCCCACCAATGTGGGGACAGGTTTAAGAGTCAGCGTGATGCTGCATCTTCCTGCTCTTGTGATCACGCGGCAAATCGACAAGGTTTTCCGTAGCATGCAGCGCATTAATGTGACAGTACGCGGACTGTACGGGGAAGGATCGCAATACACAGGTGATTTTTACCAAGTCAGTAATCAAATCACTCTGGGGCATCGTGAACAGGACCTTGTTTCTTTGGTTGGCGATGACGTCGTGCCCCGAATTATCGAATATGAACGCAAGGCGAGGGATTTTCTTGTCAAGCAGGGCAAACAGGATCTTCACGACGATGTGAGTCGGGCACTGGGTATTTTGAGCACCGCCAAGAAAATCAGTAGCGAGGAAACCATGCACTACCTGTCAAAGGTACGTATGGGAGTCAATCTGGGCCTCATTGATGACGTGCCTGTCGGCACCATCAACAAACTGTTCATCCATACTCAGCCTGCCCATCTGCAAAAACTGCAGGGCAGATTGCTTGGTTCCTCGGACCGAAATGTTGAACGGGCAACTTATTTGCAGTGTCATTTGAGTGGGAAACTCAGTGACGGTGAGTTAAATTGATCCGTAATCCTTCGGTAACACAGCGGTTTTGTAGCGTTTAGCAGACAGGTGCTGAGGGCGTCGAAGGTTGTTCGTCATCTGGGGCAGCCTGTGTATAATTGGCTCTCCTGCCGCGAGTTACTGGGGACGTGTAACGCGGTCTTTTTGCTAGTTCAGTGCCCTTTCGTCTCTCTGCGCGAACAGTTCCGAGGGTCGGAATCGTACAATTCGTCAGGGTTGTTCATGCCGATGGCGGTTCTTTGGCATAAGTTTTGACGTATACCATTCGTGACTCCGAGAGACTGGCGTGAGCGAAGAGACGCAGCTGATAGACCTCGCCGTCCAAGGTGATCACAGCGCATTCACTGCGTTAGTTGAACTGAATCAGGAACGTTTGTTCGCTTCAATGATTCAGGTCACGGGGTCTCCTGATGAAGCCGAAGAGGTGGTTCAGGAGGCGTTTATTCGAGCTTTTCTGAAGTTGGATACGTTTCAACGAAATAGCCAGTTCTTTACCTGGCTGTACCGCATAGCGTTTAACAGTGCCCTCACTCGTAAACGCCGCCATCGAGCCCGAGTGTCACTCGATCACTGGCGGGAAAGTAACGGGCTTGAAGTCACGGACCCTGCTGATGCGGTTGACGAGCCTATGTTGAGGCAGGAGCGAGTCGATCTTGTTCGTGCAGCACTTCAGATTTTGTCGGAGGACCATCGTACGATCTTGGTGCTTCGGGAAATGCAGGAACGGTCCTATGAAGACATTGCCGAAATCCTCGATATATCAATCGGCACCGTCCGAAGTCGATTGAGCAGGGCTCGTAATCAACTGAAAGTGACGCTTGAAGCGATGGAGAGTGAAGAAGAAGCGACGCCGGAATCTGATTCGGCAACCTGAGGGTGTCACTCAATCCGAGGGCTCAGTGAAACGTTTCGGTAGCGAACACTGGTATGGTCTCCCTGCAGATATAAGGGGCCATCACGCATGACGTCTCCAAATAACGCACCCCCAGTCGCACCTTTCACCGGTTGGTTATCAATGACCAGTTCACCATTCAGACGTACTGTCATATGTCGATCGGCAAGCGTCAGGTCATATGTCTGCCATTGTCCTCCAGGCAGGCCCGCGTTCGTACTCGGTGCGATTCGACCAAAGATTGCTCCTGGGCCGTTGATGCCCTGCATGCGACTATCTCGGTCGACTACTTGCGCCTCGTACAGACCTCGAACATAGACCCCGCTGTTTCGTTGTTTTCCAATGTTGAACTCAATGTGCACCTTGCAGTCTCCAAAGGTGCGAGTGGTACGCAGATTGCCGAAAACGCCATAAGCACTGAAGTCAGATTTTGGTGTTTCGTTGGTCAGTTCACCGCTCTCAACACGCCAGCCGTCTTGAGCATCTTTGGGTTGCAGTTGCCAGCCCGTAAGGTCGTGTCCGTTGAACAATTGAATTGGTTTACCAAACCGCACTTTGGTAAGGTTCGGGCGTGCAGGCATGGGCGGGCATTTGCGTCCTTGGCCAACCTCGTCTGTTGCCTCAGACATTACCGTGATCGTTTCGTTCTTTACGGTAACGAGGTAAGTTATTTTCTTGGACTTGCGACTGCGTGTCAGCAATAGTGAATCACCTACTAGCTCAACTTTTCCGACCGGCTTTGCAGATCCGACGCGCCACATCAGATCGGCGAGGAGGCCATCCTGATTCTGAGTGATCTCGAGCCAACCACCATAACCATCTTTGAAATCGAGAAACCAAGTGCCCAGAAAAGGTGCAGTTTTTTTCGAGGTAAAGGTCTTTGGTGTTTTTCGACTTGTCGCAAGCATGCGATCGGGTTGTTCGTTCATGAAAGCGATCAAATCTCTCAGTTCGCGATCTGTCAGTGTATCAACGAGTCCCTCTGGCATCATGGATGTGTGAAGTTCTTTTCGATCGATGATATTTGCAGTCTTGAATACACGCTGTCTCTTATACACATCTGACGCTGCCGACGACTCCTTACGTGTAGA